>JAOZUP010000236.1 GCA_029938595.1 Thermoanaerobaculales bacterium
TGGCAACCGCACGCGCGCCGCGGAGATCCTCGGCATCGAGCGCAAGTCGCTCTATCGGAAAGCCGAACGTCTCGGAATCGCCCTCGAAGCAAAGGAGAACGGACCATGAAGATGCCGATGACCCTTCTCGCTTTCGGCCTCGCCGCCATCAGCGCCGTTCCCGGCGCCGAAGAGCCGGGGACCTTGACCTATGAGGTGGTCGCGGTCAAGCGCAAGCTCTTGCTCGCGACAGAGGATGGGGAACGCCTGCTCGGAGTCGGCGACCGCGCGCACTCCGGTGACGCCCTGCGCACCGGATCGCGTTCGAGCACCGAACTCGCCGTGCCCGCGCGGGGTGCGCTTTTCTACGTCGAACCGAAGACCACCTTCCGACTTGCCCACGGTCGTCCCGGCGTGCTGCTCGAGCTCGAGCGCGGCCGGTTGCGTGGCGTGTTCGAGCCGGCGGCCGAGGGTGACGACCGCGAGCGACTCGTCACCACACCGTCGGCAGTGCTCGCAGTGCGCGGCACCGAGTACGGGGTCGAGGTCGAGAAGGACGGTGACACGGCGGTGGTGGTCTTCGAGGGAACGGTCGAGGTACGGGACGCCACGGGCATCGGCGAGGCCGTGAGCGTCCACGCCGGAGAGTCGACCCGAATTCGCCACGGACGCGCGGCCACCACGCCCCAACCCCACCGCCTCAGCAGAGCCGACTGGGACCGGGGGCGGGGCATGAACATGCCGTCGACCGGGCCGCCGGGCTCCACGCAGCAGCCGATGGGCAGTCAGGGAAACATGCCCGGAGGTTCGCAGGGATCCTCCTCAGCGGGAAGCAGCGGGTCCAAACGACACGGCGGTTGAGTCCGATCGACCCACCAGAGTGAAACTCGAGAAATTCTCAGGAGCACGCGATTGGATATGCCGCCGCTTCGCGGCTCTTCAAGCCATCACGACCAGTCGCGGGGAAGCTTCTTAGGAGTGCGGGTTAAGCCGTACGCGCCTCCCGTCGACGAAGCCTGGTGAGCATCACCGCTGCGGTCACGCAAGCCATCAGCATGAAGACCGATCCGGTGCGGAATGGCCATGGATACCCTAGACCGCCGTACACCAACTCCGCCCAAAAGGGGCCGGCGATTCGGGCCAGGCTCGAAATCGACTGATAGACGCCCATCACGCCGCCGATCTCGTCCGGTCCCGCCAGCTTCGAGGTGAGGGCCGACAGTGACGGATGGGCGATCCCTTGTCCCAGCGCAAGCACCGCCAGGGTCGCCAGTAATGGACCGCGACTCTCGGTGAAGGGCATGAGTCCGAGGGCGAGGAAGCTGAGCAGGGTGCCGGCAACGATCAGCCGGCCCTCGCCAAAGCGCTTCGACAACCGCCCGACGAGCCCGCCCTGGACGACGGCGCCGAGAACCCCGGCATAGACGAAGAGCCAGGCGATGGTCGACATCGTGTAGCCGAAGCGCAGCTTGGCGAATTGGGCAAAGGTCGTCTCGAAGTTGGCGAAGGCGAAGATGGTGAAGAAGACCATCACCAGGCAGAAACCGACCAGCGGATATGACAGCGCTTCGGCGAGGCTCCGCAGGTTGAGCGGGCGGCGGCGAGCCTCTGATTTAGCCTCTGGGTCGAGGGTCTCGGGCAGCCGCGTCAGAACGAGCAAAAAGGCGATCAGCGAGGCTGTCGCCGCAGCGATCCCTGGCAACCACGGCGCCACCGTCACCAGGAGGGCGCCGATCGCCGGACCGAGGATGAAGCCGAGGCCGAAGGCGGCGCCGATCAATCCCATGCCCTTGGCCCGGTCCTCGGGACCGGTGATGTCGGCAATCACCGCCTGCGCAGTCGAGATGTTGCCGCCCGAAATGCCGTCGATGATGCGTGAGGCGAAAAGCATTCCCAGCGAGCCGGCAACTCCGAAGAGCACGTAGCCCACCGCCGAGCCGAGAAGCGAGACCAGCAGCACAGGCCGGCGCCCGAACCGGTCCGACAGACGCCCGAGGATCGGCGCGAAAATGAACTGCATGATCGAGAACGAGGCCATCAGGAGACCGAAGGTCACAGGCGACGGCCCGTACTCCTCGGCATAGAGCGGCAGGATTGGGATAACAATGCCAAAGCCCACCAGATCGATGAAGACGATCAGGAAGACGATGCCGATCTTCGCGCGGTGTTCTTTCAAGCAAGACCCTCCCACCTCGGGACGCAGGGCATTCTACAGGGACCTGCGTCCGGCGCCGTCGAATCCGGACAATAACCACAAAGACACAAAGACACAAAGCCATCACAAAGGTCACCACCGACCCGGTTCTTAACGCAAAGGCGCGAAGGCGCAAAGACGAAAAGCCCACCCCTCAACGCAGAGACGCGGAGGCGCAGAGACGCAGAGAACCGCGCACGAGGTTTAACCACGTGGCGAGGTCCCAGCCATCGTCGAACGACGGCCGGGGACCGCTGGGTCGGGCCGTCGCTCCGAACGCAAGCCTTCGTCGCGGTGGTCCGACCCAGCGGCCTGCGCTCTCGAAGAGCGCAGGCCTCGCCACTCCTCCTCTTCATTTCATTATCTGGAGGGCACGCATCCGTCCCCAAAGAACGTGAGGACAGGCGGAACCGACGCGCCGCTGGTGCGTCGACCGGTGTGAAGCCGGGCTGCGACGGGCGCTTGCGTCCGGAGCAGACAGGCTTCTCACCGGTGGTCGGCGATCGTCAGATCGCCGGCTGTTCCGCCGTCAATCGCCTGCACGGCTGCATCACCTCGGCGACAACCTCTCTGCATCTCTGCGTCTCTGCGCCTCTGCGTTCATCTTGGGTGCGCGGGTGGCCTTCGTGTCTTTGTGTCTTCGTGTTTGCGACGTGGTTGGGGGGCTGGGCGCTACCGGCGCCAGAACTCTCGCGAGAGGAGGGCGAGCACGGTGAAGATCTCGAGGCGGCCGAAGAGCATGCAGCCGGCCAGCACCATCTTCACGAGCCCGGGGAAGTGGGCAAAGTTGTCGTAGGCGCCGATCTCGCCGAGGCCTGGGCCGACGTTGCCGATCGAAGTCAGTCCGGCGGAAATCGCGGTCAACAAGTCATAACCGTGTGCCGCCACCACCGCCGTGCCGACCAAAGCGATCAGGAGGTAGGCCGTGAGAAACGCCCAGATCCCCGACAGCACCGACTCCGATACCACCGCGCCGCCGTACTTCACCGGCCGCACCGCGTGCGGGTGGATGAGGCGGTGCAGCGTGGTCCGCAGCGAACGGACGGCGAGCAACGCTCGCAAACTCTTGATCCCGCCACCGGTCGAACCCGACATTCCGCCAAGAACCATCAGGCACAGGAGCACCAGCAGCGGCAGTGTCGCCCACGCCTCGAAGTCGGTCGTCGCGTACCCGGTGGTTGTAAGGATGCTGACCGTCTGAAAGGCGGCGTCGCGGATGCTGTCCGCGATTCGCGCGCCCGGCTCGTGCACTGTCACAACCAGGATAGCGGTCGCCACTGCAATCACTCCGAAGAAGTAACGCAGCTCGCTGTCGTGCCACACAGCCTTGACGCGGCCGGTCAGCAGCCGGAAGTGGAGCACGAAGTTGATCCCGGCCAAGAGCATGAAAAAGATGATGATCCACTCGACCGTCGCCGAGCCGAACTCGCCCACCGACGTATTCTTTGTGGAAAACCCGCCGGTGGCGAGGGTGGTGAAAGAGTGGCAGAGGGCGTCGAAACCCGAGAGACCCGCAAGCCGGAGCGCGATCCACTCCGCCACCGTGAAACCCACGTAGACCATCCACAATGTACGCGCGGTCGTGGCCAGCCGCGGCCGCACCTTGTCGGCCACGGGGCCCGGCACCTCGGCCTTGAAGAGCTGCATCCCGCCGATTCCAAGCAGGGGCAGAATGGCGATTGTGAAGAGGATGATCCCCATGCCACCCAACCATTGACTCATGGCACGCCACAGGAGCAGCGCACGCGGGATCACCGTCGTGTCGGCGATCACCGTCGATCCCGTGGTCGTGAAGCCCGACACCGATTCGAATAGGGCGTCCACCGGGCCCAGCGCTCCGGTGACCAGGTATGGAACGGCGCCGACCAGTGAAACCGCGATCCACGCTCCGCTGACCACCAGGAACCCGTCTCGCGGACGGATGTGCCGGTCGTCGGGCGGTCGGACACGCACCAGCAGGACGCCGATGAACCCCGCTACCGCGATGGCCGCCACCCAGGGCTCGGGCGATTCGCGGAACACGAGGCTCGCGAGCAACGGTAGACAGAGGAATGCGCAGTCCAACAGCAGCAGCCAGCCGAGCAAGTAGGTCACGAAACGACGGTTCACGAGCCGGGTTCCTTCCCCGCCCGCCTCAGGCCTCGAGGATGTCGTCGAGGCGAGACGCCATTTCGGCGGCGGCGGCCACAATCACATGGTCGCCCGGCTCGATGCGATCGTCGCCACCTGGAATGAAGATCCGGTCGTCTCGCTGGACTGCCACCAGCAAAATTCCCCGCGGCAGCCCGAGCTTGGACAGCGGCGAGCGGACCAGGCGGCTGCCTTCGGCGGCCTCCACCTCGAAGACCTCGACCGAGTCCTCGAGCAGGGCCGCCACCGATTTGATCCTGCCCTTGCGGGCGAACTGCAGCGCGAGGCTCACCGACAGCAGCCGCGGCGAAATGATGGCGTCTATGCCGAGGTCGCCCACCAGACTCGACAGCGCCGCGTTGTCCACCAGCGCAAAGGTGTGGGCGGCGCCCATACGGCCGGCAAGCAGGCAGGCCACCACATTCTCCTCGTGGCCGTCGGTGCAGGCGACGAATCCCTCGACCCGATCGGCGCCCTCCTCACGCAGAAGCTCGCGATCGGTTGGGCTGCCGTGGATGACCAGGGTGTCCTCGAGCGCGGCGGCCGCCTTTTCGCACGCCTCTCGCCGTTCGTCGATGAGGGTAACCGGAACACCGCTCTCCTCGAGGCGGCGTGAGAGGTTGACGCCGATCCGCGTCGCGCCCGCGACCATCACCCGCCGCTCGGCCCCACGGCGGACCCCGAGCAGGACCAGCATGTTGTCGAGCTCGGTCGGATCCATCGCGAAGTAGACCAGGTCGTCGGCCCTGATCTCGTCCTCTCCGTAGGGCACCCGCCAGCGGCCATCCCGCCGGATGGCCACAACCAGCACCGGCGTCGCCGGGAAGAGCAATCGGAGGTGCGACAGCATCAGGCCCGCAAACTCACTGCCGGGCTTGATGTGAAAGCCAGCCACCAGCAGCTTGCCATCGAAGAAGGACGCCACGTCCACCGCGCCCGGCACCGGCATCAACGACAGGATCTTGTCCACCGCCGCCATGTCAGGGTTGATGGCGACCCGTTCGCCGCCGGGCTCGCGTGCGATGCGCCGAAAACCTTCCTCATGCTCGGGATCGCGCAACCGTGCCGCCACCCTCGGCACCTTGAAAATCACCGAGCCCACAAGCGCCACCACCATGTTCGCCTCGTCGGAGTTGGTGGTCGCGAGGAGTAGATCGGCGTTCTCGATCCCGGCCTTCATCAGCACCGGGATCGTGGCCCCGTTGCCGTGGATCGTCTGTACATCGAGGCGCTCGTTGAGATCTGCGATGAGCTCGCGGTTCTGCTCGACCAGGACCACGTCGTGGCCGTCGCCGGCAAGCTTCTCAGCCAGAGTCGACCCCACCAGCCCGCCGCCAACGACGATTACCTGCACGGCTCGAGATCCAGCGTCTTTTTCATATCCCCACGTTGATTCATCGTTTCGGCGCCAGTGTACACAAGAAAAGAGTTAGGAATTAGGAATTAGGAATTAGGAATGCCGCCCCAGCTCTCACAGTACATGTACACCCAAGCTCCCGGGGCGAGTGGAAAAATGTTCGGCGGAGGAGCCTAGCATCCTCTCGGGAAGCGTGTTGGGAAACGGGGTGGGTGGAAATTCCTAATTCCTAATTCCTAATTCGAAACCGGTTACGGTTTCGCGCCGTCCTCGATCCAGCGGCGGTAGAGCTCGAGCTCGGCAGGGTGCAGCTTCTTTGTGCCTGTCAGCGTTCGCGGCATGCCCTTGCCCTCGGCTGCACGGTGTTGGAGCTTGAGCCACAGGTAGGAGGCGTCCGGGTAGCCGGGTTCCACCAACGCCAACTCCGGCATCTGGACCGAGCGCCGGCCAACCAGCTGACCGTAGCCTTCCCCTTGACCGAGAACCAGCTTCGCCTTCGGCTCCTCGGATTCGTGACAGCCGAGACAGTGGGCAATCACCAACGGCTCGAGGTGTGCCGAGTAGGAGACGGGGATCCCGTTCGGCACCTCCGGAACCGTAGCCCCGCATCCGAAGAGTGACACCACGACCACAACCAACAGAAATCCCCTCATTCTTCTCCTCCCGCGGTGCCAACAGTATCCGATGAGGAAGGTATTCCCTTCGTCGCGGGGCCCCGATTCGGATTTCGAATTTCGAATTTCGAATTTCGAATTTTCCAGCCACCCCCTTTTCAATTCTCAATTCTTAATTCTTAATTCTCAATCCCCCACCACTCACCCTCGGCTCTCAACCTCGACCCGGAGCCTCGCGTCGGCGCGCCGCTGTGGCAGAGGGCCTCGTCGCGAGGGCCGCGAGACGTGGCCAGCTGGTGCGCGTTAGCGTGCCAGA
>JAOZUP010000237.1 GCA_029938595.1 Thermoanaerobaculales bacterium
ATTTCCCGTTGCTCCGAACGCTGAAATGGGGGGCGGTGAGAAATGCGGGCTAGCGTTATTGCTACACTTGTGTGGTGACCCGTGACTGTAGCCTGCGACTTGACCTCGACATCAGCGAGGCCCTGGGACGACGATTACACCCTGACGCAAATGTCGTTCAGGAAGATCGCAACCTGGTCATGGCGGGCGCTTCGCTACTGGATCTTGACAGCGACGACGACCTTGACGCAGCCTATCTGGCGATTGCCGATCACCGACCGCTGCCTCTCGGCCGCTATCTGCTTCGCCGCGGCAGCGGCGAAAAGTCCGATTGGACCTACCAGGCTGTGGTCCACGACCTCGAGGCCAAGCCCTCGTGTCGCGGCGGCAACGTCCGTAGGAGCCTGACCGCCATTCTCAAGGATGGTGTCAAGCGCGGAATGACCTCCCTGACCGTCGAACCGCTAGGGGTGTGGCACAGCCGCGGCCTCACCCTCGAGGAAATGGTGGAAGCGTTCGAGGCCTCGATCCTCGAGCTCAGTGTGGCTATCACGAGCCCGCTCCGCGTGACCCTGTTGCTCGACACCATGGATGATCTGGAGGAGGTCTCACACCTCCTTCGCTCACGTTTGCTGAGAAAGGCGAGGCGCAGCTTTCGGACGGTGGATGGCGAGGCGGCGCTGGTTGAGGTTCAAAAGCAAGGACTTCGCCTTCATTGCCGATTTGTACCCGGAACGTTGTCGGGGTACTCCGTCACCTGCATCGACAACCCAGCGTGAGTCGTCATCGTTAAACGTCTGAACGTTGAACGTTAGAACGTTTTCGGTCACCCGCCTGTGTCCAGATGGGCTCTCCGACTCATGGTGTGCGACGTACCGTTCAACGTTTTAACCTTCAAACGTTCTAACGTTTAACGGTGGCTGGTGGTATCCTTGGCCCGGCTGGAGGAGGCGGGCGTCCGCTGGGGCGAAAGCCCTGGAGGAAGGTCCGGACTCCACGACAGGAGGCATGCCGGGTAACCCCCGGCCGCGGCAACGCGAGGGAAAGTGCAGCAGAGAGTAGACCACCCTCGAGCTGGTCGAGGGTAAGGGTGAAAGGGTGCGGTAAGAGCGCACCGCCTCTCCGGAGACGGAGAGGGCACGGTAAACCCCATGCGGAGCAAGGCCGAATAGGGAGACCATGGGTGCCTGTCCCCACATCCCACTGCGGTGGGTGAGGTCTCCGGGTAGGCTGCTCGAGCCGCGCGGTAACGTGCGGCCCAGATGAATGGACGCCGCCCTTTGGGGCACAGAATCCGGCCTATAGCCTCCTCCAGTCATTTTTTTCTCATCATCCCGCGGCGGGTTGATGAGAAGAAAATGAAAAGAAGAAAGAAGACGGCAACGGTGACGCGTGTAACCTGCTGGCATCGAAATCCGGACAATGAAACATTTTCGGGTGTAGGGTTGGATTGATGAGCAAGGAATGGAAACCTCTTCGACCAGGCGAGCCTATCGGGGTTGTGGCCCTTTCGGGGCCGGTGGATGACGGCAAGCTCGAGGCTGGGTTGGAGGTGCTTCGCAGTTGGGGGAACCCGATCATCGAAGCTTCGAATCTGAGGCGCGAGGAGTTGTATCTCGCGGGTCGGGATGATGAGCGAGTTGCCGGTGTGGACGAGGTTCTCGACGCCGGTGCGCGGTGGATTGTGGCCGCCCGTGGTGGGTACGGAGCGGCGCGCATCCTAGAGGCGATGCCATGGGAGAGATTGCGGAGTTGCGAGGCTCGGTTCATCGGCTTTTCCGATCTGACCGCGATTCTCAACCCACTCGCGCAGGCCGGCGGCGCGGTCCAGATCCACGGGCCGATGGTAGCCGCAGGTTTGACGGGCCGTCATAACGGGGACCGCCTCCATGCGCTGTTGCGCGGCGAGCTCGTCGGAGAGATCTTGTTCAGGTTTCCACAGAGCTCGGTCGTGCGGGCCGGGCGGGCTGAAGGCCGGGCCATCGGCGGCAATCTGACTCTGCTGATCTCCCTTCTCGGCACCCCTTGGGAACCCGATTTTGACGGCGGCATTCTCTTCCTCGAGGAGGTCGAAGAGCCCCTCTACCGACTCGACCGAATGTTGACCCACCTCCGGAGCTCTGGTAAATTGCAGAAGGTGAAAGCACTGATTGGTGGGAGTTTGCGCGGTTGTCGCCCGGCGTCGGCACGCTCGGAAATTTGGCGATCACTGTTGATCGAAACGGCCCCTCCGGGGGTTCCAATCGTCGTCGGTCTTCCCTTTGGTCACGGAGCGACGAACATGGCGTTTCCCATCGGTGGGTCGGTGACGCTCGATACCCGTGCACAAGGCGTCCGCTGGAGTTGATATGGGGAGATTCAAGGTTACTTCAAAGAAGGGTAAGAAGGGTACTCACGACGTCAAATCGAAAGAGGGTACCCACGACTCGCTCGAACCGATGCGCACCCAGTTCGCCAAAGGGAGTATGATATTCGCCGAGGGCGACCTGGGTCTCGCGATGTACGTCATCGAGGCCGGCGAGGTCGAGATTCGCAAGATGCTTGCTGGCGAGGACCGCGTGCTGGCGACTCTCAGCAAGGGTGATTTTTTTGGTGAAATGTGCATGCTCGAGGAGGAAGCTCCCCGGTCCGCCGCGGCCTACGCGATTGATGACGTGGCTGCTGTCATGATCGACCAGTCAGCCTTCACCTTCATCCTCAAGCACAACCCAGAGATCGCGATCCGGATGATGCGCAAGCTGGTCATGCGGCTTCATCACACCACAAACTTGCTCGAGGAGGCTGTCGGCCACAAGGTCGACATCGAGGAGTCGGACATCAAAGGGGAACCGGCGGCCCCGCCTGATCCCAACGCGCGTTTGGCGGAAGTTGAGAGCGGCATGACCTTTCCGCTCGCCGACTCGAGGGAAACCACAATCGGGCGTGTCGATCCGGTGACCGGTATCAAGCCCGACATCGACCTGACTCCGGTTGACGGCAAACGTTCGATCTCGCGCCGGCATGCGAGGATTCGGCGCGAGGAGGACGGGAGTTTCAGCGTCATCGAAGATGTTGGAACCATGAACGGAACCTTCGTCAACGGTGTGCGGCTGGTGGCTGGCCGCGGTGCGCCGGTGGCGGCCGGTGACACGGTGGTGTTCGGCACGATTCAGTGCCGCTTCGAGATCGACGGCGATTGACCGCCGAGGCTCGTCCGCTCCGTCCTGACGACCCACTCATCACACTCAAGGGAATCGGTCCGAAAACCGCCGATGCCATGGCGGCTGAAGGTTTGCGGACGGTGGTCGATCTGCTGCTCCACCTCCCGCGGCGTTATGAGGACCGCTCCCATCTGACAACCCTCGACAGCCCCCTCGAACCCGGAATGCGGGTGCTTGTGCGTGGCCGGGTCACGAGGGTGCGCGTGCGCCGAATTCCACGCCGCAGGCTCCTCATCATCGACGGTCAGATCGAGGACGCGCACGGGAGCCTGAAGGTGGTGTGGTTCAATCAGCGTTGGTTGGGCAAGCGGCTGGAGAAGGAACCCGAGCTCTTTCTTTACGGCCAGATTCGAGAGGCCCGCGGCGGCAGTCTCGAGCTGCTGAACCCGGAGATCGAGGAGGCCGCCGAAGATGTGGAGGGGATCGTGCCGATCTACCCGACGCTGGCTCGTTTTGGCGGCCGGCGTCTGAGAAAGCTGATCAAGCAGTGCTTGCCGGCGATCGAGCAATGCGGTGATCCGCTGAGCAAGACAAAAGGGAGACCGGGAGATCTTCCGGATCTCCGGCGCAGCTTGCGCGAGCTCCACGCGCCGACCCTGCCGCGGAAAATCTCTCAGCGGGAGGAGCTGCTGACTGAGCTCAATCACCGCCGGAGTCAGTTTCATCGCCGGCTGTCCTTCGACGAGTTGCTCGCATTTGCTTGCACCATGGCGGACAGCCGCGAACGTCGGACGAACGCCTCGGCGCCGCGCCTGGCTCAGGGGACTGATGTTCTTGACCGGGCGAGCGAGCTCCTGCCGTTCCAGCTGACCGGCGCGCAGAGCCGCGTGCTCGAAGAGATTTCGAGAGACCTCGAGAAGGGCAGGGCGATGGCCCGGTTGGTTCAGGGGGACGTAGGATCGGGCAAGACGGCGGTGGCGGCGCTGACGATGCTGATGGTCCTCGAGGGCGGCTACCAGGTTGCGATCATGGCCCCGACCGAGCTTCTCGCGGAGCAGCATGCCCGGACCCTGGCGGAAATTCTGACCGGAGCCGGATATCCCCCAAGCCTATTGGTGGCTTCCCTCCCGGCGCCTGACCGCCGTGAGGTGCGCAGGCGTTTGGCCGAGGGAACGGCGAGTTTGGTAGTTGGGACCCACGCGCTGTTCCAGGAGTCAGTCGAGTACCGCCGGCTCGGACTGGTGGTGGTGGACGAGCAGCACCGATTCGGCGTCGTGCAACGTACGGCGTTGCTGGAGAAGGGGCGCTCACCCCATCTGCTGGTCATGACTGCGACGCCGATCCCGAGATCCCTTGCGCTGACGGTCTACGGTGATCTTGATCTGTCGATCATCGACGAGCTGCCACCCGGACGACGCCCAGTGCGGACGGTCCTCCGCCCCTCGGACGCCCGCCCGCAGGTCTTCAAGTTTCTGCGCAAGGAGATCACCGAGGGTGGTCGGGTCTTTGTCGTCTACCCCCTCATCGATGCCAGCGAGGAAATCCGTGCCTCCGCGCTAGCGGAGCACGAAGACGAAGTCCGTGCCCTTCTGCCGGGTGTCGAAATGGGGATCCTCCATGGTCGACTTTCGCGAATGGGGCGGGAGGACGTGACCGCACGATTCCGTGATGGTTCGGTGCAGGTTCTGCTCGCTACCACCGTGGTCGAGGTTGGGGTGGACGTGCCGGAAGCGACGGCCATGGTGATCGAGTCGGCTCAACGATTCGGGCTTTCACAACTCCACCAACTGCGCGGCCGGGTGGGCAGGGGATGCCGCCCGGCGTGGTGCATTCTCTTTGCCGATGAGCCACTGGGAGACGACGCACGACAGAGACTCGAGGTCGTGTGCAAGAGCAACGACGGGTTTGAGATCGCGGAATCGGATCTCGAGATGCGGGGGCCAGGTGAATTGACCGGAACCCGGCAGTGGGGACCTGCAGGCTTTCGGTTTGCCAACCTGATCCGGGATATCGACCTGATCGTGGAAACCAGACACCTGGCCGCAACCCTGGCCGAAACGGGCGAGCTGGCGCGGGTGCGAAAACGTCTCGCCAAATACCAACACGTGCAACCGGGACGGCAAGGAGGGTAAGCCCGCACACTCAAGAAACTTCAAAGTTCCTTTCTGAAGGATTGAACCGGCCGTGGCTCTTGGAGGGCTCCTGAATATCTCTCAACCCAAGATGTGTGATTTTCACCACGTCCCGTCGCGAGGACGATGAAAGCCAACCCGCGGGTACCGGTACACTCCACGAGCGATGAAAAAGCACATCCGCCGCGTGGCGGTTTTGATTCTCGGTTGGGCCCTGATTGCATTCGGGATCGTGGGTTTGTTCCTGCCCTTTCTCCAGGGTCTGCTGTTCATCCTGGTCGGGCTTTACGTCCTCTCGCGCGAGTCCGAGACCGCCCGCCGCTGGCTGCACCGGGTCCGGGAGAGCCATCCGGGGCTCGACGAAAAGCTGAAACAGTGGGGAAGGAAGTGGCGGAAGCGGAGCAATCGGTCAGGCGTTAAACGTTGAACGTTAGAGCGTTAGAACGTCCCCAGCCGCCTTCCGGCTTCACGCTGCGTACTACGCCGTGCTACACCTTCACGCGAGGTGCGCGCATTTCGAGCTGCCCTTTGACCCGGAATCCTCACCAGGTCGCGCGGCGACATGGTGAGGATTCCGGGTTAGTGGCACAATAGCGGCATCGGTGAACCTGGGAGGAACGAGACATGGCGACCACGACCGAAATTGAACCAGTTCGGCTCGACGATTTTTACCAACGACTGCGGGCGCGCCTCCACCGCTGGCTGGGATCGAAGGAGGGGCGGGCGTATCGCTATGCCGATTACCTGCTGGTCTTCCCCGACTTTGTCCATCTCATGATCCGGCTCGTACTCGACCGGCGCGTGCCGATGGAGCTCCGCACCCAGACCGCTGCGGTCCTCGCCTATGTCACGCTTCCGTTCGATCTCGTTCCCGAGGGATTGCTGGGCCCCGTTGGTTTTGCCGACGACCTGCTCCTCGTGGTGCTCATGACGCGGCGGTTGCTGACCATGGTTCCACCCGAGATCGTGCTTTCGTACTGGGCGGGTCCGGAGGGTCTCATCAGTACGCTTCGGAATGTGTTGGAGGTGGCGGAGGAAATGGTCGGCTCGAGGGTGTGGCGGCGGCTGCAGAAGATCGTCGGCGGAGAATGGCAATGAGCACAGGTGGAGGCGCTCCCGCACTTGTGGTCGACTCGACCGAGCTGGCCCACCTCGACGATGGGCCCTCGAGAATGTGCGCCATCCCCGGAAGCCGCATGTTCGAGATCAGCGGCGCCCTCAAGGTCTTTCGAGAGCACGATCCCGAGAGGGCGGTCTTCGATGCCAGCCAGGGTGACGGCGGCGCCAGCCTGCCGGGAGTCCCCCGTGAAATCCTCG
>JAOZUP010000015.1 GCA_029938595.1 Thermoanaerobaculales bacterium
ACGAGCGCGGCGAGCAGGTTCCACTCGTACCATCCAACGCCCGTCATCTGCTAGAAGAACGGGTAGATGTCGACGCCGACCGCGCTGATTTCCTCTCCGAGCACTACTCGGGCATGAAAACGCTGCCAGCGGGAGCGCAGCGAGCCCGCGAGGTCGCGAATAATGTCGAAGATGAAACCGATCGTGACAGTGAGGCGCCGAAACATGATTGTTGATGTTACCGCAGCCGCCACCTCACGTCGGAACGTTCAACGTTCAACGTTCAACGTTCAACGTTTAACGTTTAACGTTCAAACGTCTCAACGTACCGAGGTACGATGGGCGGCATGAAGGTTGGGGTCATTGCCGCCGAAATGGAAGGCCGCCGCACCGGCGTTGGGCGTTATCTGGAGGGGATGCTCCAGGGTCTCGCGCGGTGGGACCACGGTGTCGAGTGGCACCTGTTCTTTCAGGGCGATCCATTCACCCCGCCGGCGGCGGAAAGCGGGCCCGCCATCGCGCACTTTTCGGGTCATCGGGGGAGCCGAGTGCTGTGGGAGCAGGTGGTGGTGACCCGCGAACTCGCGCGGCACGATCTGGATGTCCTTTTCGGTCCCGCCTACGCTCTCCCCTTCAGCTGCCCCCAGCCATCCGTCGTCGCCATGCACGATCTCAGCTTCGAGGTGCTCCCGCTGGAGTTCAGGCCACGTGAGAGATGGCGCAGGCGTCTCCTGGCGCGGCGCGCGGCGCGGATGGCCAATCGGGTTCTCACCGACACCGCCGCCATGGCCGATCTTGTGTCGGAACGGTACGCCGTGCCTCCCGATCGGCTGGCCGTGGTGCCGCTGGGAGTCGATGTGGAGCGGTTTTCGCCCGTGCCGGCGGTGGATGATGACCGGGTGCTGAGCGAGCTGGGAGTGCAGGGCCCGTACCTCCTGTGGTTGGGGGCGGTCTTCGAGCGTCGCCTGCCGCGGGAGGTCCTCGAGGCGTTTGCGGCACTGCGCCGCGATCGTCCTGAGCTGGGGCTGGTGATGGTCGGCGGCAATCGCATGCGCCGCCCCGGTATTCTGCAACAGTGGATCGAGGAGCTGGGCCTCGGTGATTCGGTGGTCCTACACGACTGGGTTGGGGAGGATTGCCTAGCCCCGCTCTACCGGGGGGCGGAGCTGAGCTTCTACCTGTCTCTCCACGAGGGGTTCGGAATCCCACCTCTTGAAAGTCTCGCGTGCAGGACGCCAGTGGTTGTGAGCAGCGGCCTCGCTCTCGATGAGATCTGGCCGGGCTATCCATACCGGTGCCGCGAAGCGACCGCTCGCGCCATCGCCGCCACAGCGAGGGAGATCCTGGAGGACGGCGAACGGTCGGATCAGGTCGTGAGGGAGGCGTCGGATATCACTGCTAAGCTCGATTGGGAATCGAGCTCGCGGCGGCTGGTGGCGGAGCTCAAAAAGGTCCTGCGATGATGATCTCGGTCATAATTGCCAACCACAACGGCGAGGAATACCTTGATAGATGTCTGGGGAGCCTCGGCCGTCCCGGACCCCGGCTCGAGGTCATCCTGGTGGACAACGCGTCGAACGATGGTTCTCTCGATCTCGTCGCAAGCCGATTCCCCGGAGTTCGTACCCTGCCGCAGGAAAACAATCTGGGCTTCGCCGCCGCCAACAACCTCGGTGCCAGGGCCGCGCAGGGCGACGCCCTGTTGCTTCTCAACGCCGATGCCTGGCTCGAGCCAGACTCCCTCGAACTGCTGGCGGATCGTCTCGAATCAGATCACAGAGCCGGACTGGTCGCTCCCCGTCTGCGCTACCCGGACGGGCGCCGTCAGTTCTCGTGGTCGCCGGCGCGGGGCGTGCTCGGCGAGGTCCTCCAGCGTCTGCGAAACGGTTTCGAGGCTCGTGCCTGGGTCCACGGAACCGTGGCGAGAGGTATCGGGCGTCTGACTGGCCGCAGCTGGTACACCGCGGCCTGCGTCCTGATCCGGGCCCGTGCCTTCCAACAGGTCGCAGGATTCGACACGAGCTTCTTCATGTACTTCGAGGACGTGGATCTGTGCGTCCGTCTCGAGGAGGCGGGCTGGCGCCTCGTGCAGGAGTCGAGAGCAGTGGTGACCCACGTCGGCGGTTTTCGCCGGAACACCACGATCGACGATCTCTACCGCCCTTCGCAGCTCCGCTACTATCGCGTCCATCGGCCGGCGTGGGAGGCGCGGCTTGTGGAGCGTCGCCTCCGCAGACGCTTCGGCGACGCCGATGTCGAGAGGTGGCTGGGGCTTGGGGGGGGAGAATGAAGCTGTTGATAGTGGCAGTGCTCCTGGTGGCGGGGTCAGCGGTTGTGGCCGTTGTCGGCCGCCGGGTGGTGCGTCGACATCGCTGGGTGCGGCGCCTCGAGCTGTCCGAGTTGGGAGTGGAGGCTGGGGTGGCTGAAGGCAGGCTCGCTGCCGCCACCGGTGAAGCGTTGATGCAGCACCTCGAAGGTCTACGACGGGAATGCTCCCGTAGTGCGGGAGATTGAACCGTGCGGATCGGCGTCGATGCAGGGAGGATTGCACACGGTCGTGGCGGGGTGGCAAGCTATACCCGCGAGCTGATCCGTGCCTTGGCGGCGCCAGGCGTCGAACACGAGATCGTGCTCTTCGATCTGGACGGCGGCTCAGCTTTTTCGGCGGCCGTTGAAGAATCCTTCGGCAGCTTGCCGCAGCGGGTGAGGATCGCATCCGATACGAGGGAGGAGCTGAAAAACCTGGACGTCTTTCACGCTCCGGGTTTCGCCATTCCGGCCGTGGTCGGGCCGACCCTGGTCTTCACCGTCCACGACCTGACCGTGCTCAGTCATCCCGAATGCCACACCCTCGCGAACCGGGTCAGGACACTGGCTTCGGTCGCAGATGCCCTGGCTCGCGGTGCGACGATTCTCGCCGTCTCCGAAGCCACGAGACGCGAGGCCTTTCGCCTGCTCGCTCTGCCGGTCGAGAAGGTCGAGGTTCTGGCGCCGATCCTCAACCCCTGCTTTAGCGCTCGCAGCGACGTCCAAGCGGACGAAGCGACCGCTCGGCGGCTCGGAATCGACAATCTCTTCGTAATGGCGGTCGGAAGCCTCGAACCGCGCAAGAATCTCGAACGTCTCCTCGATGCCTGGACGGAACTTCCCGATCGATTGCGTCGCACCCATCAGCTGGTGGTTGTGGGGCCGGACGGTTGGCAGCAGCGGAGCATCCTTCGACGTCTCGATGGGCTGGTACAAACAGAGTCCGTGATCAGGGCGGAGCGACTGCGCGATAGTGAGCTGGCCGCGCTCTACCGCAGAGCCCGTGCCCTCGTCTTCCCCTCGCTGGCGGAGGGCTTCGGTCTGCCGGTGGCCGAAGCCATGGCCTGCGGCGCACCGGTGGTGACCTCGAAATCCTCCTCTCTCCCCGAGGTCGCGGGTGATGCCGCGATTCTGGTCGATCCCGAAGATGTTGACGCAATCGCCACCGCGGTGGCCAGAGTGCTCGAGGACGAGGGCCTTCGGCGTGATCTCCGCGAGCGCGGATATGAACGTTCTCAGAGCTTTGCTCGTGATGCCCTGCTGCCCCGTCTGCTCGAGATCTACCGGCGTGCTGCTCAACGTTTAGACGTTTGAACGTTGAAACGTTGAACGTTAGAACGTTGAAGGTCAGAACGTTGTTATGCGGGGCTGGTACGATGGGCACATGCCTGAGGTATTGCTCGAAGAGCGGCATGGTCCGATCGTTGTTCTCACCCTCAACGACCCCGCGCGAGCCAACCCTCTGTCTGCAGAGATGATGGCGGGGTTGATCGCCTCCCTCGAGGCGACGGCAGTGGATTCCGCGGTTCGCGCGGTGATCCTCACCGGCGCCGGACGCCACTTTTCGGCCGGCGCCGATCTTGCGGCCCTCGAGCGGATCGCGACCGGCGGTGGCGAAGGGGCGAACCTCGCCGACGTTGAGATGTTAAGCCGTCTCTTCGAGGTGCTTCTGGGGCACTCGAAGTTGACGGTCGCGGCGGTCCACGGCGCCGCTGTGGCCGGCGGTTGTGGTCTCGCGACCGCCTGTGACCTCGTCGTCGCCGAGCGCGGAGCGCGTTTTGCTTACACCGAGGTCAGGATCGGTTTTCTGGCCGCGGTGGTGTCGACCTTTCTCACACGGCGAGTCCCGGGTCATGTTGCTCGGCGGATGCTCCTCGATCCCGAGATGCTCGATGGTGAGCGTGCTGTCGAAATCGGTTTGGCGGACGAGCTGGCGCCAGAGGGCGAGGCGGTGCAAACCGCTGTGGCGTTGGCACGGTCGGTGTGTGCCAAGGCGTCCCCTTCCGCCCTCGCAGCGACCAAAGCGCTGCTCAACGAGACCGTGGGCCTAGGCTGGAGGGACGCCTTGGAATCTGCGGCCGAAGCCAACATTCACCAGCGGATGGACCCCGAGTGCGCGAAAGGCGTTCGTACCTTCCTCGGCACCAAGAACACCCCGAACTGGCTCGACGACCGCGACGACTAGTCTTGCTCGTCCACGCGGTCCAGAATCTCGGTCACCCGGTCGCGGTGGACCGTGATGGTCAGCATCTTCAGCCGCACATAGTCGTCTCGGTAAAAGTAGTAACCCTTGAACGATCCGAGGCGTGAGGAGCGGTTGGAGTCCTTGATCAGAAACCAGTCGTGATCGCCGACTTGAGTGAGGCCGACCAGGTGGATCCCGTGGTCGTCGGTCGAAGTGTAGTTGAAAAAGCGCAGCTCGCGCGAGTCCTGGTCGATGAAGTCACCGGGGATGTCGAAGGTCGGCACCACGGCAATGTCCTCGAGACCGTAGAGGCCGGGTTCGGAGACGTCACCGCCGATGACCAGACTGTGGCCCGCCGCGGCGGTGCTGCGAATGACCTCGTACCAAACATCGAGAGGTAGGTTGACGTAGCTTTGATCGTGCCACCAGTTGTCGGGCACGGCATACGAGCCGCGGGTCCAGAACGGTACCGACAGGGTCGACATCAGGCTCACATAGTTGTCGGGGTCAATCTCGCAGACATCGGCGAGAAAAGCCTGGGGCGTCATCTCGGCGCCGCCCCACTCGACGATTTCCGGCGGCCGACCCATGGTGGCGTCCATGATTCGGCGGACGGTGTCGATGATGAAGTCCTCGTCCCAGTAGCCGGCATCGCGACACCAGGCGAGGAACTCGGCCATCCGCTGCCGCATCAGGCTGTGGTCGAAGCGTCCATCCTCGGCGAGGACGCCGTCATACGCCGCCCGAGGCACCACCCCGTGCTCGCGATAGACGCGCAGCAGGGCGGCAGATTGGGAGCCCTCCTCGAAGAGGGACTCACCACGGGTGGCGATGAATCCGCGCGCCTTGTTGACGTACTCCCAGTAGGCGGTCCACATCTCCGAAAGCCGGATCTCGCGTCCGCTCAGGCGGTGGATCTCGGACTCCACGAACGAAGTCGCCGAGAAGCTCCAACAGGTGCCGGTGAGGTACTGCGGCGTTGGCGGGAAGTGCCAGGCCTGAACCCCGAAGGCCTCGGGCCCGTCGGGCGTATCGATGCCGGAAACGTCGAAACGGATGATCTTCTTTGCTTCCTTACGGGCCTCGGCCTCCTCGCGAACCTTGGCGAGGATCTCCTCGGTCTTGGCCTCGGCCGCCGCCTGCAACTCCTCGTTGTGATCCTCCATCTCGTTGATCACCGGGTACTTGGTCTTCTCCACATACTGCACATGGTCCCGTCGGGGCTCGTCCGCCGACACCGTGACCGTCAGCGAAAGAACCACCGCCACTAGCGCAATATCCACGATCACTCGAGAATTCATGGCACTCTCCATTATGGATTTCAGGACCACCGTCCCGGTTCGGCACTATACCGGATTTCGCGACACCGAGCGGTCAGAACCGTCGAGGATGGGCCTTCCGTACGGGTTGGTATGCTTAGCGCGACCCATTGTGGTGGGCGGAGGTTGGCCGTGGCCCGTGATGCCGTTGCAGTCCTGCGGCGGAGGACACTATATGCGGTGTGTGTAGCGCTGGCGGTGGTCAGCGGTTGCGGCCGCAGCTCGCCGAAGAAGGCCCACCTCATCGATCCAACTCACCGTCCGCCGGTGCTCACCGAAAGGCGTGCCCTCGGGATACCGACCGCCCGTTCTCACAATCGTTTCGTTGGTGGATGGCGGTTCGAGGAGTACGACGCAGGGCTCCGTATCACGCCTTCCGGTCACCTGGCGCGGCTCGAGTTCGTGCAGCTGGCCGATCGCGAGCGAACGCTCGTGCTCCAGGCCCTACCGGGCGCCGCGGGCGTCGGGTCCATGGTCCAGGTGCGCAGCCGGGGGCGGGATCTGGGCAGCTTCCCGATGGCATCGACCACCGAAATCGCCCTACCGGCCGGCATCGCCTGCGGTGTGGTCCCGATTGAGCTCGATTTCTCCGAACCCTCGGGGATTGCTCTCTCCAGCGCAGTCATGCGTTCGGCGGCCCCCGTGGGGCGGGTGGATTTCGAAAATCACGACATCGTGCAGTCCGGGTGGTCGGCGGTCGACCTCGTGCGCCAGGTAGCGGCAGGGGCTCGCCTCCTCGGTGTGCTCATTCCGCCCTCTGACGCCCACCCCAATCAGCGCTTTCTCCTTCAGCTCGACCGCGGCGGCAATGAGCGCGAGATCGTACTCGAATGGCCTTCCGACGGAGCCCTTGAGCCGGCGGCAGTGGCGTTCGACGTCCTCCTGCGCGAGACCTCGGGTCTGGTGCGGATGAGATTCGTCGCTGAGGGGCGCGGCCCGGCGGCAAGGTGGAGGGGACTGGAGTTGGAACAGCGTCCTCCGCCCACTGCGGCCCGAATCGCGACGACCCCTAACCCGCCGCGATTGGTGGTCGTGTACGTCCTCGATGCGCTACGCGCCGATGCGGTCGGCCATTACGGCTCGACCTCGGGAGCGACTCCATGCATCGACCGTCTCGCGTCGGAAGGCGCCGCGTTTGTCGACCATTGTTCGGTCGCCCCCAATACCGGGCCGGCTACCAAGTCCCTTTTCACCGGGTACGGCTACCTCAAGGGCCGGGCCCTACCCCCCGAAGGTCCGCCGACTCTGGCCGAAGTGTTTGTGACGGATGGCTATAGCACGGCCTCCTTCTCCTCCAACCCGTATCTCGCCCCGACCTTCGGTCTCACCCGCGGGTTCGAACACGTGGCCTTCCTGCCGCTGAGCGAGGATTACCGTGCGGACGGGCTACCGATAGTCAACGATAGCGCGGGCCGTGTCCACGCTGCAGCCCTTCAGTGGCTCAATGGCCGCAGCGGCGACGAGCGGGTGTTTATCTACCTTCACACCCTCAATCCGCACAACCCCTACACCCCTCCTGAGCCGTGGCCGAGCCGTTTTGTCGGTATGGGGGATTCCCGGGTGGATGGTCGAACGAGGACCCTTGCCGCGATCCGCAACCTCGAGCTCGCGGTCTCGTCGGCCGACGAGGAGCGCATCCGCGAGTGGTACACGGCGAACGTCGCCTACAACGACGCGGAGCTCTGCCATTTTATCGATGAGCTACAGCGGCGGTACGCGGGGGAGGTGCTGTTAGTTGTCACTTCCGACCACGGCGAGGAGCTCTTCGATCACGGCGGTGTGCTCCACGGCCACACCCTCTACGACGAACTCCTGCATGTGCCTCTGGTCATGTGGTGGCCGGAGCGGATCTCTCCGATCCGGATTACCGAACCCACCGGTACCCTCGATCTCCACTCGAGCCTTGCGGCGCTGGCGGGAATCCGACCGCCGGTGGATCCTGAAGGGGGCAAGGAGCTTTGGGGGCTGATCCTCGGTGGGGCGGAAGAACGGTGGAGCGGCAGGCTCCACTTTGCGACCGCTCCCGGCCTCAACTATGCGGCGATGGCCCGCTCAGACGGGTGGAAGCTGATCCTCGCGAGTCGTCCGCGGTTCAACTGGGGGATGGGCCGGGGGGCGGGTCGGACCCACGAAGCCGAGTACGTCTTTGACCTTGGTGACGATCCGGAGGAACGATCGAATAGGGCCGGTGTGTCGTCGCTCGAGGTCGAATGGTTGCGGTCCCGCCTGCGCACCTGGAAGGCGAGGTGGCAGAAGATCCAGCCGGTGATTGATGAGACCGAGTTGGACGCGGCCACCCGCCGGCAGCTCGAAGCCCTCGGTTACGTGGACTGAAAATTCCACGGTCGGATGCTGACCTGCGGGCCGTCGCCTCGAACGACGATCGTGCAGACCACCTCGGGGCTTAGCGTGGCACGTACCAGGGTCCATCCTTCAACCTCACCACGCAGCCGGTGAAGCTGAGGCGGCCCGTCAGGCCGCAGATCGATCTCGATGTTCCGCACGCCGCCGCTCAGGCCGGTGCCGACAGCCTTGAGGGCGGCCTCCTTGCAGGTCCATAGTCCGAGGAAGGCGGCGTCGCGTTCAGCTTCCGGAACCGATTCGATGGCCGCTAACTCGTGCTGCGTGCAGATGCGGCGGACAAGTTGCTTCCGGCGGGCCAACGGGCGAATCACCTCCGCATCGACACCAAGCTCTGTAGAGGCCAACGCCACAACTACGAAATCCCCTGTGTCACTGGCGTTGAAGAACGGCCCCCCGGCCGCGAGGCGGGGCTTGCCGTGCTCACCGAAAGCGAATACGACGTCTTCGGGATCAACCCCAGTGGCGCGGCCGAGGAGCGAGCGAAGCACAGCTCGCGCGACGATGAACCGTCGGGCGGCTCCCTCAACGCGGAATCGTGCCGCCCGCTCGAGCTCCTCGGAGTTCAGAGTACGGCGTAACCGATCCAGATGGGGCTCCGCTTCGGACACCCTGGCCCACCAAAGGTGAACCTCGCCGGGAGGGATCACGGAGTCATTCATCGTGACGATCGTACTATCCCGTACCCGTTTCCGTCTCTGCCCGCGCTCCGGAGAGGAGCTACTGGATTCGACGCGACCCGTTTCTCAGAGCGCTTCCCGAGAGGTGCCACCTTTGACATTGTTTGCCCGAAATTCCCCGCCGACCCGAAGGAACGGGGGTTCAAACAATGTCAAAAATGGCATCTCCACCGCGCGCGGTCGCGCCCCCCTGGACGCGAGGACATCAATTCACGGTGGGGGGCCGGGTGGCAAATTCGAAATTCGAAATTCGAAATTTGCGATGGTGGATGAGCGGCATTCCTAATTCCTAACTCCTAATTCCTATCCTTTGCTACCCTTCCGCCATGGACAACTACCCCTTTTCCTGCCCGATCCAGGTCCGCTGGCGCGACCTCGACGCCCTTGGCCACGTCAACAACGCGACCTTCGCGAGCTACCTCGAGACGGCGCGGACCGAGGCATGGATCGAACTCTTCCCGGACCGTGGAGTGCTGGAGATCCCGTTCTTCGTCAAACGGATCGAGATCGACTACAAACGACCCATCGGCCTCGAGGAGAAGGTGCGCGTTTGGCTGCGGGTGGGCGAGCTGCGGGGGGCGTCACTCACCTTCGAGTACATCGTGGAGGTGGGTGGTGAGGTGGCCGCGGAGGCGGTGACCCGGCTGGCCTGTGTCGACGACACTGGGCGGCCAACCCGCATGGACCCCGACCTTCGGACCACGCTCGAGACGCTGCAAGTCGGCTGAGGGGCAGGGGATTTCATCTGTCGATCCGCTCGGGATATAGTTCCCCGACTTCGAGGCGGCACGTTCTTCGAGGCGCTTCCCGAGAGGAGCCACCCTTGACATTGTTCGGTCGACGCGGCCAAGCGCCTCTAATTGGCGGCGAGGGGGGTGCCACCCTTCGCATTGTTCGGTCGACGCGGCCAAGCGCCTCTAATTGGCGGCGAGGGGGGTGCCACCCTTCGCATTGTTTGAATTCGTCGCTCCCCTGTTCAGAAACCTCTCTCGGGCAAACAATGCGAAGAGTGGCACCTGTGTCGCCGATGCAGCAAAGCGCCCCTAATGGGTGGCGTTTCCAACGGCGCTTCCCGTGGAACGCGAATGCGCCAATCTACGGTGGGGGGCCGAGTGGCAAATCCGAAATCCGAAATCCGAAATTCCTATTCCCTCATTCCATCTCGAGCCACTTGAACCATATCGGGTGGTTGGCCTTGTACCACTCCAGAACCTCGCGGATGAGCTCCTTTTTGTCGGGCGGCAGGACTGTGTCGTCGATGCGGTCGAAGTGGACAAGCATGTGGTCGTCTGAGAGGTACTCGATGGCCTCCGAGCACAGGGTCTGAAGCTCGTTGCGGATTCGCCCGGAGTCCGAGATCTTGACCGCGCGTGTCCGGTAGTCCTGGCCGGCGTAGAAACGGTCGAGGAGGGGCGAGAAGACCATTTGCATCTGGGCCATTGGTTCCATCAGCCGCAGCTCGAGGGTGGCCTCGAGCGTGCCTCTGCGGGTGGCGGCATAGGATGTGACCCGATAACGGTCATCGGCGATCTTTTCCACACCGGGGTAGCCCGTGTATGGGTCGGGCAGCATATAACCGACGAGGGCGAGAACTCGCCACTCCTTTAACGGGAAAAAGTCGTCAGCGGTGATGGTGCGTTTGTCCAGCGGCATCAGCGCCTCGCGTGCCGCGCTCAAGCTGGCGCGGTAGGCGTCCACCAGATCGGGAGAAAAATCGCCGCCGAGGGTGGCTTCGAGACGGGCCGCAAAGTCATCACGATCGGGATCGAGAGTGGTCACAAGGCGCTCGTTCTCGATCGGCGCTTTGAATTCGGATGAGAAGATGCACATCGAGGTCGAGAGGTCAAAGATGGGATCGAGGCTCGCCGCCTGCATCGCCTCGGCCGAGGCCGCATAGCCGTCGCAGATGAACACGTGGGGGGCGCCACCGTCGTCGGTGAATGGGCCGACCTGGAAAACCGGAGCGTAGGTCCCCGACTCGGTATAAACCGGCATTCCGGTCTGGGGCATGGTCCAGTCATCCTCGACCAGGTGGGCGCCGAGCGCACGCCATTCGGCCCACAGCGCGCTGAGGCGGAGCTCGCGGGAGGTACCGCCAAGGGTCCATACGTGGACGTGTTCGGGCGCGATGCCGGGGTAGGTTTCGGCGATCGCCTCCATCACCCGCGCGCGGGGAGTGCGAAAGTCGATGAGGATGGACTGGTCCGCTGCTCGCTCCACCACCTCGCGGGGGAGGACCAGGTTGCCCATATAGCCCTCGTAGGGGCGTGCCACCTTGAGCGGTTGGTCGAAGAGGTGGAGGACAGTTGTGGGCCCGGTGGGGCTGCCCTTGGCGAAGCGGGAGGTGTTCTCGAGGGTGTCCACCGCCGCTCCCCAGACGGTGATTCCGGCGGTCTGCAGGTCGAGCCAAAACTCCGGCCACTCGTAGGAGGGGTCGTTGACGAGCCGATTGACCCGATGGTCGAGAAAACGTGCCACCTGGGGTCGTGCGTAGACCCGGCCGAAGCCGAGCAGCGGATTCGAACCCATCTCCGGAGTCTCTCCGGCCTTGGGCATCAAGCCCTCGCCGAGGGAGATCATCACCGCGTGGTTTTCCGGGAGGCTGCGCGTGAGGTACCACAGGGCCTCAGACAGCGCGTAAGCCGAGACCGCGTCCGCGTCCTTCTTGACCCGGTTGATGCCCGCCTTGTCGAGATCTGCGCCTTCGCCCCATCGTCCGAAGAGACGGGTGCCGAGGGCGGTGACCGCTGCTGCCGCGACGAAGGCGCGCTCCAAGGATCCCCCAACGAATGAACAGTTCTCCGTGCCACCTTCACCGGTCAGCCGCACGTCGACGTCCTCCAGCCATAGGTGGAAGCGGCCGAGAATCGACCTCGTGTCGAACGCCCACTGTGAGATCCGGTTGCGTCGGTTGATGTCCATCGCGATTCTCCTCCTGCTCCAGACTGTGCCATGGCGGCGTGTGCGACTCAAGTTCGATCTTGCGAAAGTCATGACGTTTGAACGTTAAACGTTTGAACGTTCCGCTCGCCCTCCTGATGATCAACAACCATACACCCACGGGTGTGGAAACGTTCTAACGTGAAACGTTCTAACGTTCTAACGTTTGAAAGTTCAAACGTTCTCTCGCCACCACTCGAGGAGATCCCCGAGCGTCCGCTCGAACTCGATCTCCGGCCGCCATCCGGTGACCTCGGCAAAGCGGGAGCCGTCACCGACCAGCATTGGGATGTCTGCGGGGCGCAGGCGGGCGGGATCGACCTCGACCTGGATCTTGGTCTCCGACAGCTCGAGAAGGAGATCGAGCATGTTGCGAATGCTGACGCCACGGCCGGAGCACACGTTGTAGGCCTCGCCGGCGCGGCCATCGGTGGCGGCCAGCCAGTAGGCGCGGACGACATCGCGGACGTCGGTGAAATCGCGGACCGCCGCGAGGTTGCCGACCGCCAGCCGTGGTGGGTCGAGACCGCGCTCGATACGTGCGATCTGGCGGGCGAAGCTCGAGGCGACGAACTGCGGCTGCCGGCGCGGACCGGTGTGCGGAAAGAGTCGCAGGCGGACGGTGGGCATGCCGAAGCCGTGGAAGTATTGGGCGGCGATAAGGTCCAGGGCAGCCTTGCTGGTGGCGTACGGCGACACCGGCTGCAGCGGGCAGTCCTCGCGGATCGGCTGCTGGTCGGTCGGCACGGGACCGTAGATCTCGGCCGAGGAGGAGACCACCACCCGCGGGCTCGCGTTGATCTCGCGCATCGCCTCGAGGAGATTGACGGTTCCCACCGCATTGACCTCGAGGACCCTGCCGGGCCGGTCCCACGATGTGGCTACCGATGAGGAAGCCGCGAGGTGGATGACGATCTCCGGCCGCGCCGTCCCGACGGCCGCCACCAGGGAGGGGAAGTCGGTGAGATCCCCGCTGACCTTGGACACCCCGGGCGGCGCTTCGCCGGGCTCGGCGTCCGAAACGAGGCCCCAAACCTCGGTCTCCGGCGAGACAGCACCAATGTGCTCGACGAGGTAGTGGCCGACAAAGCCGGTGACGCCCGTGATCAGGGTGCGCATGGCCGTTCCAGGTAGCGTGCGAGCGCATCCTGCCATGGTGGCATCGGCCGCTCGAGGATGGACTCCAAACGGGAAGTATCGAGTACCGAGTACGCGGGCCGGGGGGCAGGCCGGGGAAACTCCTTGGTGGCGACCGGCCGGATGTCGATGTCTGCGCCGAGGCGGTGGGCGATCTCAACGGCAAAACCGTGCCACGTCGTGTCGCCGGCGTTGACCGCGTGCACCAGACCGGTGGCGCCCGCGTCGATCAGATCGAGGATGGCGTCAGCGAGATCGTCACAAAAGGTGGGGCAGCCGCGTTGGTCGTCCACGACCTTCAACCCGCCGGCGCCCCGATCGATCTGTGCCCGCATGGTCTCGACGAAGTTGCTGCCGTCGTGGCCGTAGAGCCAGGCGGTGCGAACGACGAGATTCGATTCCACGCTTCGAGCGTGCTCCTCGCCGCGCAGCTTGGTACGGCCATAGGCACTCACGGGCCCGACCGCGTCCTCCTCCGTGTAGGGACGATCGCCATCGCCGGGGAAGACATAGTCGGTGGAGATCTGGACGAGCCGGGCGCCGACCCGGTCGCAGGCCGTTGCCAGGTAGCCCACCGCGGTGCCGTTGACCGCCAGCGCCAGCCCCTCGTTGGTTTCGCAGTCGTCGACCGTGGTGAAGGCGGCGCAGTTGACGATCGCTGACGGTTGAGCGGCCGTGATCCAGTTGTCAACGGCAGTGGGGTTGCGAATATCCAAGGTGTCGATGTCGCGGCCCTCGTAGTTCAGTCCACGATCTCCGCACGCCGCAGCAAGGGCGCGGCCAAGCTGGCCGTGCACGCCGGTGATGAGGACCTTGCCTTCGAGCTTCTTCGACATCGCCCGGATGGTAGCAGATGGGGAAGGGTTCAGGGTACCAAGGCATCATCAACGGGCAACAATCGCTATCGCTATCGGGATCGCTATCGCTATCGCTATCGAAGTGAACACCACCGATCTGGGATTTCGATACAGATACCGATTACGATAGCGATAGCGATGGACACATGGGACTCGGTCGCAGAATTGCCACGAGACCCTCTCAACCTCCGATGACAATTTTGAGTCAGGACTTGACACGGCCAGCCTACCTTCCCCTGAACCCTAAACCTTGTACCGGGGTGGTTGAGTGGGGTGGAATACGCTACGCTGTGGCACGATTGTCTGTGTCTGAAGGAGTGTGCCTGATGAGTGATGTGGCTATCCTCGATTCTCAACACGAGGGATCTTCCCTAGCCGAAACGACCAACGGTGACAACTCGATCCCCCGCGGGGAGGAGGAACGCATCATCACCGCGGTTGCCGAACATATGGCGGCAATCATGCGCGAGCTCAATTTGGATCTCGAGGATCCCAATTTCGCTGAGACGCCAGAGCGGGTCGCCAAGATGTACCTTGAGATGTTCCACGGCCTCCGCGAGGGCGTCGAGCCGAAGATCACGACCTTTCCCAACGACGAGGACTACCACCACATGGTGATCGAGAAGGAGATTCCGTTCTACTCCATGTGCGCGCACCACTTCGTGCCGTTTTACGGCCACGCCCACATTGCCTACATTCCGGAGTCGACCATCGTCGGCCTGTCGAAGCTGCCACGGATCCTCGAGTTCTACGCCAAGCGTCCGCAGCTCCAGGAAAGGCTCACCGAGCAAGTGGCTGAGTTCCTGTGGTCCAAGCTCAAGCCGCAAGGGGTGATGGTGGTCATCGAGGCCCGCCACCTGTGCGTGGAGATGCGGGGGGTCAAGAAACCGGGCGCCCTGACCACGACCTCGGCCCTACGCGGTTGCTTCGCCGACCGCATGGTGCGGGAGGAGTTCCTCGCCCTGCTAAGCCGCAAAGCGGCGTGGTAGTTCGGAAGAAGCCATTAGCTAATCGCTAACAGCTAAGAGCTTCCCTAGCGATCCACCTCGATGAAGAGATAGACCCGGCGCATTGCCTCGAGGACATCTCCGGGCAGCTTGAACTTCTGGACCGACTCCTTGAGGCGATTGGTGGCCGCGGCGACCGGCTTGCACTCGATGCGTTCGAGCGGTCTGCCGCCTGAATCTTCGAGGAGGATGATCACCAGGATCTTGACCTTTTCCTGATTCGAGCTGACGAACTCCAGCTCCACGGTGACAGGCATGTCCTTGTCGGTCGCTATCTCCCGGCCTGTTTTGGTGTGAATCGCAAACCGGGTCCAGCGGACGCCGTCGACCTCTACCATCGGCTGCAGGTCGGTGTTGATCCGGTACTCGAAATCGTCCTGAAACGGGTTGTCGACCGAGCGGCACTCACCTTCCTGTGCGGTGGCCGAACCGACCAGTCCGACCATCAATAAGAAAGCTGTGACCAATACTCCCCGTCGCATTTCCTGAAGCGCCCCCGCCCCGAAATTTTGTCCAACAGCCATTATATAACGGATGCGAACGTGATCCAGGTCACTAGCCCACATATCTCACCGGGTGGGGAGTTAAATTCATTGCTGATGGATGGTCATGCCCTTGGATACTGCAGACGCGTCGCCCGATACGATCGAGCAGATCGAGAGCTTTTCCTTGACCTGGTCGACCTTCAGCTGGGCGAACTCGGTCATGCTCTCGTCCAGCACCTCGCCGGTGTCGGGGTCGCGCAGAACCTCGACCTCACCGACCGAAAAGCGTTGGCCGACCGATACGCCTTCCCGAGTGCCGCGGTTGACATAGACCTTTCCGTTCTTGATCAGCACCACTGAACCCGTCCACTGGAAGTTCGGCAGTTGCTCGATCATGAAAGCTACGGCATTTGCGCAGGCGTCCTGCACCGCGAGGCCGACGTTGTCGTTCTTGTGCCCACCAAATGCTGCCCCCCAGTCACCGGTTGCATAACCGACGTTGAGAGCCTTCTTCTTGTGGGTGCCGACAACGCTCTTGGAAGCGACGACCTGACCCGTAGTAGAGTCGACGATGTAGATGGTGGCGTTGACCTCGCCCTTACCGCCACCGCCGCCGACCTTGAAGCCCTTGATTCGGACGCCGCCTCCGGCGCCACCGGTATCACCCTGGACATGGGTGATGGCACCCTTCACCAGGAGTTGGGCAGGCGTCATCTGTCCCGTGACCGGCGCCTTCTTGCCGCCTGCGGTTCGTCCCGAGGCGGCGAAGTCCTGCTCATCGAGCGCCGCCGCGCGCATGTCGGTCTCGCCGAGAACGATGAAGCGACCGGTCTGGTTGAGCATATCGGTCAGCACCGTGTCCCAGGCATCGCCGAGGTCCCAGTAGCCGTGCCAGCCGGCCCGATTCTCGAACCGCGTGACCGTGATCGAGTAGCGGAGGTTTCCGGTAGCCTCCTCCTGCGCCGCCAGCGGTGGCACGGCGACGAACGCAAAAACCAGTGTGAGCAACACGAACGACTTCAGTAAACCCCTCATGACAACTCCTCCGCCTTTTCTTGGTGCCAACCAGTCTACACCGGCGAGGGGCTGTTACCGTTCGTGCTGTGCTTTCCTCTTTTTCTTTTCTTCGGCCCCCGCCGCCGTGGCGCGGGCCGAAAAAAACCGCCCGAAGTCTGAATTACACCGGGTACTTCCCCGTGATGAAGTTCACGAGGTCCCGAATGTGTACCTCCTGGTGGCGGCTCACCCAGTGGGTGAGATCGCCGATCGAAACGAGCCCGACCAGTTTTCCACCGTCGATCACGGGCAGATGCCGGCAGCGTTTCTCGGTGATCACTGCCATGGCCTCTTCGACCTGGGTGTCGGGAGATACGGCGACCAGATCGGTGGTCATGACCTCAGCCACCGTGGTGGTAGCGGGATCACGGGGACTGTCAATAACCCGACAGAGAATGTCGCGTTCGGTGAAGATGCCGAGCACATCGCTGCCGTCGCACACCAACAGAGCTCCTATGTGCTCCTCGTTCATCTTGCGGACCGCAGCGAGGACGGTGGCCCCAGGGACCACACAGTGGACCTTGGTGCCTTTGTCCGTTAACACGGCGTCCAGGGTTTCCTTCATGGGAGACCTCCAAGCGAAGCAGGCCCGAGAGCCCGCAGTGTTCAGGGTGTCGCGCCAATAGACAACAGTATGGTGCAGGAAAGTCATTCCCGCCGTACGTGCTTCCAATGACAACTGTCAGTCTGAGGGGGACCAAACCGCCAGCTCGCTATCGGTATCGCTATCGGTATCGCTATCGAATGGCCGGATTGGCACGGGGCGCATCGATAGCGATAGCGATTCCGATAGCGATACCGATCACAGGCCGGCCACCCGTTGAGAAGTGCGGGTTAACTCCAGCGCTGCGCTTTCAATACGCAGAGGGCTGCCATGTTGACGATGTCGTTGACGTCGACGCCGCGTTGGAGAACGTGGACCGGCGCGTTGATCCCGGTGAGGATCGGCCCGATGGCCTCGACCTTGCCCAGCCGCCACAGTAGCTTGTAGGCGATGTTGGCCGACTCGAGGTCGGGGCAGACCAGGATATTGGCGTCGCCCTGGATCCGCGACAGGGGAAAGGCCTCAATGGCGATGCTGGGTTCAACGGCCGTATCGGCCTGCATCTCGCCCTCGATGACGAGTTCGGGCCATCGCTGCTCGGCGATGGCGACGGCCTCACGGACCTTGCTCGAGCGGGCGTCGATGTTCGAACCGAAGTTTGAGTAGGAGAGCATGGCCACCTTCGGCTCGACCCCGAAATAGTGTTCCGCCGACTGACTGGCGACAAAGGCAATTTCGGCAAGCTCGTCGGCCGTCGGGTCCTGATTGACGGTGGTGTCCGCGATGAACAGCATCCGGTCCTCGAAGAGGAGGAGGTACAGGCCGGCCGCCCTCTTGATACCGTCGCGCGTCTTGTGAATCTGGAGAGCTGGGCGAATGGTTTCCGGGTAGGACATGGTGAGACCGGCGATGAGGCCGTCGGCGTCGCCCTGGTGGAGCATTATGTTGCCGAAGTAGACCGGGTCGCGCATGAGCTTGCGGGCATTGTCGAGGGTGACTCCGTGCCGCCAGCGTATGCGGGTGAGGACCTCCGCGTATGCCTCGCTGGTGTCGCCGCGTGCCGGATCCACGATCTCGACTGTGCCCTCGGGGACCTCGTGATCGGCGAGCAGTCCGGCGATGGTCTTCTCGGTGCCGATGAGCACCGGTTTGCAGATGCCTTCCTCAGCGAGGATCTTGGCGGCGCGGACGATCTTCTCAGCCTCGCCCTCGGGGAAGAGGATCCGCTTGAGATCGAGCTTGGCCTGGTCGAACACGCCGTGCATGACCTGCCGGGTGCGCGACAGACGATTCTCGAGCTCACGGATATAGTCCTCCTTCGAGGAGTACGGCTTGCGCGCGACGCCGCTCTGAATCGCCGCCTCGGCCACCGCCGGCGCCTCCCACAAAAGCACCCGGTAGTCGAAAGGCTTTGGAATCAGATACTCGCGGCCGAAGCGGAGAGGCTTGCCGCCGTACGCCCGTACCACCGAGTCGGGCATGTCCTCCTTCGCAAGGTCCGCCAGCGCATGGGCCGCGGCCAGCTTCATCTCCTCGTTGATGCTGGTCGCCGCCACATCGAGGGCGCCGCGAAAGATGAAGGGGAATCCGAGCACGTTGTTGACCTGGTTGGGGTAGTCGGAGCGGCCGGTCGCGATGATGACGTCGGGCCGCGCGGCGAGGGCGTCCTCGGGTGAGATCTCGGGCTCCGGGTTGGCCATGGCGAAAATGACCGGATTGTCGGCCATCGTCTTCACCATCTCCTGGGATACCAGGTCCTTGACCGAGACCCCGGCGAAGACGTCTGCGCCCTTCATCGCGTCGGCCAGGGTTCGAGCGTCGGTCTCGACAGCGAAACGCTCTTTGTACTTGTTCATACCCTTGGTGCGGCCCTTGTGTATCACGCCCTTGGAGTCGACCAACAGCAGGTTCTCGGGTTTGACGCCGAGAGAGAGATAGAAGGTCGCGCAGGCAATGCCGGCGGCGCCGGCGCCCGAAAAGACAACCCTGATATCGCCGATCTTCTTGCCCACTACCTCGAGGGCGTTGACCAGCGCGGCGCCGGAGATGATGGCGGTGCCGTGCTGGTCGTCGTGGAAGACCGGAATGTCACAGCTCTTTTTGAGAGCCTCCTCGATTTCGAAGCAGTCGGGAGCGCCGATGTCCTCGAGGTTGATGCCTCCAAGGGTGGGCGCGAGGAGCTCGCAGAATCGAATGATCTCTGCCGGATCCTTGCTGTCGACCTCGATGTCGAAGACGTCGATGTCGGCGAAGGTCTTGAAGAGGACGCCTTTGCCCTCCATCACCGGCTTGCCCGCCATCGGCCCGATGTCGCCGAGACCGAGGACGGCGGTGCCGTTGGACACGACGGCCACCAGATTTCCCTTGTTGGTGTACTCGTAGACGAGGTCGGGGTCGCGGGCGATCTCGAGGCATGGCTCCGCCACCCCGGGGGTGTAGGCCATCGACAGATCACGTTGCGTCACGCACGGTTTGGTGGCCACTACCTCGGTCTTTCCATGCCGTTTGCCGGTGTGGTAGGCGAGGGCGTCTTCGCGGGTGATCTTTTTCATGGCGTTTCTCCTTGTTCAAGTGCGGAGTCTGCGGTGGCTTGCTCCACGCGCGGACCATAGTCCGCAAGAGGGGCGAGGTCAACCTTGTCGGTTTTCTTTTTTCTGCTTTGGATTTCCCCAGCGTCCGTTGTTCCCCGATACTCACGAGCGGAAATCCAAAGCAGAAAAAAAGAACTCACGAAATGTCGGTGGTGCGCGAGAGCGCGAGCCGGATCAACTCGTCTACGAGGGCCGGGTAGTCGAGACCGGAGAGTCCCCAAAGCCGAGGGAACAGCGAAATCGAGGTAAAACCTGGGATGGTGTTGACCTCGTTGACCCACAGACGACCGTCGTCGCGATCGAGGAAGAGGTCGACCCGCGCCATCCCGGCACACCCCAGGAGGCGAAATACCCTGACCCCGAGATCTTGTGCGGCGGCGGCCGTTTGCTTATCGAGCGGTGCAGGCGCCAACAGCTCGCTGGCCGAGTCCACGTACTTGTCTTCGTAGTCGTAGAACTCGTGGCCGGGCACCACCTCGCCGGGAACGGCCGCCCTTGGGTCGCGGTTGCCGAGGACCGCGACCTCGATCTCGCGTGCGTCGATCCCGCGCTCGACCAGCGCCCGCCCACCGTGGCCGAGGGCCAGGTCGATGGCGGCTTCGAGATCCCGGTGCTCATGCACCTTGCTGATGCCGACTGACGACCCGAGGCGGGCGGGCTTCGCGAAGAGAGGGAGGCCAAGACCCAGGCAGCGCTCGATGACGCCGTTTCTGTCCTCCGCCCACCGCGGGCGGTCGATCTCCTGCCATGCGGAGGTCGGCACCCCGGCCTGCGCGAGCATTCGTTTGCAGAAGATCTTATCCATGCACACCGCTGACGAGGCCGCGTCGCAGCCCACGAAGGGCAGGTCGATCATCTCGAAAAGACCCTGGATGGTGCCGTCCTCGCCGAAGGGGCCGTGCAGCACCGGGAAGGCGACGTCGAAATCGGCCTCGAGAAGCCCGGGGTCGAGCCGGTGCCGGCCTTTGAAAGCGGCCACGGAGTCTGTGCGCTCGGGCGCCTCGGCGAGGGCGCGTTGCGCGGTGACGGCATCTGCCCATAGCCCCGTCCTGTCGATGGCCATGGGCACTACCTCGTACTTCTCCCGGTCCAGAGCGCGGTCAACCGACCGCGCCGAGACGACGCTGACTTCATGCTCCTCCGAGCGCCCGCCGAAGATGAGGGCGATGCGGAGCTTGCGGGGTTTGATGCTGACGGTCATTCCTGGGTCTCCCCACCCTCACTGTACCGCGGAAATATGACGCCTCCGTGGCCGCAACGGGGCAGAGGACTGGTGAGAAGTTCGGCCTAGGGGTCTGTTTCCATTGTTTCTTGACCAAAGAGCTCCAAGAACTCCCCGTAGCCGGCATCCTCCAACTCCTCGACCGGAATGAAGCGGAGCGCGGCGGAATTCACGCAGTAGCGCAGACCGGTGGGTTTCGGACCATCGTCGAAGACGTGGCCAAGGTGGGAGTCGGCACTTGAAGAACGCACCTCGGTGCGGACCGTGAACCAGCCCCGGTCCTTTTTCTCGACCAGGTTGTCCGGCACCAGGGGCTGGGTGAAGCTCGGCCAACCGCTGCCGGAGTCGAACTTGTGGATGGAGGCAAAGAGTGGCTCACCCGAGACCACATCGAGATAGATGCCCGCGCGGTGGTTGTCCCAATACTCGTTCTGAAACGCTCTCTCGGTGCCGTTCTCCTGGGTCACGTGGTACTGCTCGGGAGTGAGCTTCTCCCGAAGCTCCTGATCACTCATCTGGATTCCTCCTCGTGATTCGTCGCGGTCGTCTGTCGCCGCGGCCGGTAGGCTCGTGACAGTAAGTGCGCCAATGCACAGTCCGGCGGCTACGGTGATGATCGTGCTCTGTTTCATTTCTCTTCCCCCCACAGCTCAGCGATGCGCCGGTCGCGCCCGCAACCCTTGCGGTAGTAGGCATAACGTCGCGGGTTCTTCTTGGAGTAGTCCTGGTGATATGCCTCCGCCGGGTAGAAGGCGGTAGCGGCGGTGATCTCGGTGACGATTGGTGCCGGGAAGGGCTTGCTCTCCTCGAGCTCCGCCTTCGAGCGTTGTGCGGTTTTAAGCTGCGCGTCGTCGTGATAGAAAATTGCGCTCCGGTACTGACTGCCGACATCGCAGAACTGGCGATCACTCACGGTCGGATCGATGCTGTGCCAGAAGATCGGCAGGAGCTCGCCGAAGCTGATGACCGTTGGGTCAAAGACAATGCGCACCGCTTCTGTGTGACCTGTGACGCCGGCCGAAACCTGTTTGTACGTAGGATTGGCCTCAGTGCCGCCGGTGTATCCGGAGGTCACGGAGAGAACTCCCTCGATTTTTTCGAAGTCGGCTTCCATGCACCAGAAACAGCCGCCCGCGAGAGTGGCGTAGGCAGTCTCGCTGCGATCACCGGCCGCCGCCGGAACCGTCACAAATGCCGCCATCAGCAAGACCGCCACGAACCGTGCGTGAGCTTTTGACCGATGCACTCTCATCGCTCATCCTCCACTTCCACCTATGTAATGCCGAAAGAGCGGGAAAAGTTTCCCGCTATCCCGAATTCCCCCCTCCGCCCGTCTCCGTGCCCGCCCGCCGTCCCTGAAGTTTGGCAGGCCGTCAGGAACGAGCCAGCCCAATTTCTTTGTGGGCGC
>JAOZUP010000238.1 GCA_029938595.1 Thermoanaerobaculales bacterium
CCGCCTCTGTAAAGTGTTTCAACCATGCCATCAGGTCCATGATGAGTCATTGGGCCATTGTCTGCCATAAGAATGACCAGTGTGTTTTCTTCCACCCCCTGATCTTTCAGTTCTTGCAACAAGACCGGGATCCATCTGTCAAATTCCACCAGAAAATCCTGCAACATACCCGCTGACACACTCATTCTTTCCGAACCAGGCTTAGGACCGAGGAAGTGAGCAGCAACAGGCTGATAGCTGATAAAGAATGGTTTGTCTGCCTTCACGCTCTTGCGGATGAAGTCGATGGTACGTTTCTGGCACTCCGCTTCAATCTTGTAGTAGTCGTCTTCGTTGGGCGGGGTCCCCCACTCGCGAACCGGACCATTCTTGGTGCCTTCAAGTGCCCAGACGTAACCTGTAGGTCTCCAACCTGGATCCATATCATAGGGATCATCCGGATACAATTCCGGCATGACAGACGTTGGGAACATCGGTCCAAGATCACCACGAGGCACATACATGCTGGGCACCTGATTGTAAGGAGACCAGAGTGCTTCATCGTAGCCCATATTGGTCATGTAACTTTGTTCGATGTCACCAAGGTGGCCTTTTCCATAGAATGCCGTTGCGTAACCCACTTCGCTCAGTACTTCAGCGATGGTGGTCTCATTTTCACTCATCCCACCATATTCGTAGGGGAAGCTGACCGTGTACATACCCGATCTGACGGCATGTCGTCCGGTCTGGAACGCGGCACGGGTCGGTGTACAAGACGGTTCTGTATACATGCGGGCGTAGTATTGTCCCTCTGCCGCAAATTGATTCATGTTGGGTGTTTTAAAACCCCGTGCGGCCTGGATTTGTGGAATACCTATTTCCCCAACCGCAGTATCGTCCCACATGATATGGATGATGTTGGGCGGTGTGCCATGCTTTTCGCGCAAAGCCTTCAGCTTGGCGTCGATCTCCGCGTCCTGCTCAGCCCACGTGTCGCCGTGCTGGGCCTTGAGAATGTAGTACTCGGCATCATGAATGATGTCGGCCGCCATCAGCGGCGCCCCAGCGAAGACCGCAAGGGCTATGAGGGTTAACAGAATTTTTCGTGGCATAATGCTCTCTCCTTTTGTGTTGGTTATTCTGATGCGAGAAACCAGAACCCTCCTGAAAGGGACCTAGCGCGATGACTACTCCTTCGTCCAACAGCGGGACTGTCGCAGGGATTTCATATCAAGACCGGCGTCCGCAACATCAAAAACCGGCCATCGACCCATCCGGCGCGACCCCGGCGTCGTTCGTAATCCGCCATGATTTCAACGACATCGACGAGCTTGGCGAGGTGGCGCGTGCCTGGAACCTGGATTTTCGTCAGCTCAACCGAGGCAACTTTCGCGGTTCGGTCATCCAGGCCGGTACCCCACAGCTGCAGATCGGCCGACCTCGGTTGCAGGGCGTCCTCCACCAGCACGGCTCCGCGCCGGCAGGGCTTCGTACCTTCGCTATCGCAACCGATGGGAACATCACCCTTCAATGGCGCGGCCACGAGGTCGGGGAGAACTGCATTCTCCTATTCCCGCCGAGCGGTGAGCTCGAGTCGATCTCGAATCCGGACTTTGACATGCTGCTGGTATCCGTAACGGAGGACAGCCTCGAAGCCGCGCGTCACCGGTTGGGCATCCCGGGTTCGGAAGAGGGGATGGCCGGAGTAGAGATATCGTTCGGTCAGGAATCGACACTCGCCGCCCTGCGCCGGTGGATCCTCGGCACCCTGGCCGCGGTGATTCAGGATCCAGCGATCCTTCGGAATCCCCAGCAGATCGAGAGGGCCGAAATCGAGGTGAGTGATCTCATCGTTCGCGCCCTGGTCACCGGGCGAATTGACCACGAGCACCACCGCAGCATTCGGCGGCGGCGCCTGGTGGAACAAGCGGTCCGCCTCGCTCGCGACAATGCCCAGCATATCCAGTCGGTGGCTGACCTCAGTCAGGAATCCGGCGCCTCCATTCGGACCCTGCGCCGGGGCTTCCAGGAGCGATTCGGCGTATCGCCAAAGGCCTACCTGCTGGCCCAACGCCTGATCGGGGCACGCCGCGCGCTTCGCTCCGCAACCCAGCAAGCGCTGGTCACCGACGTAGCCAACAACTGGGGCTTCTGGCACATGGGACAGTTTGCGGCGGATTATCGCCGCCAGTTCGGCGAGCTGCCGTCGGAGACGCGTGGCCGCACCCAACCAAATAGAGCTTGATGTTCTGACGTCCTCAGGTCTTGAGGGCCACCCGCCCGCCATCACAAACCGCAGATAGCGCAGATAGACGCAGATCAACAAACAGAATCTGCGTCTATCTGCGTGATCTGCGGTTTCTCCGTGTTCAATCCAGCAGCTGACTTCTCAGCTCATCAACCTCCTCATCGGTGATGCCGAGGCCGTCGCGGATGTAGGCCTCCATCGAGCCGTAATCCTCCACCGCCTGCTCGAGGGCGGCGTCGATGTAGGCGCCCTGGAGAATGTAGAAGGCGTCCATATTGGTGGTGTCCACCTCTTCCGGAGCGACCCCGGTGTTCTCGGCGTGGAGGTCGCGCAGCTGGGCGAGCCGGTGTTCGATCTCCTCCTGCCGGTACGTATTCGAGAGGAGGTAGTCCTCGCGGATGGTCTCCCACGGAACACCGAGGGCGGAGAGCAGGATGGCGGTTGCAGTTCCGGTCCGGTGGATCCCGTGCGAGCAGTGGAAGACCAGCGGCCGGTTGGCGGGATCGGCGATCTCGCGCAGCAGGGCCGCGTAGTACTCGCGCGCCTCGACCACGAGTCGACGATGGATATCGGGGTTGATGTCCGCCGGCACCTCGGAGAAATCGCCTGTCCGCCTCGCCTCGTTGACCACCGCAGTGAGATCTCCGAGGTTGCCGGCATCCATTGGCAGGGCCACCTCGGTTACGCCTTCGGGCAGCCGGTCGGGACCGCGGGCGGCGATTTCCTTTTCGGTGAGAAAACTGACGACGGTCTCAATCCCGAGGGTCTCGAGGTGGGCCACGTCGTCGTCGCTGAGTCGAGGCAGCTCGCCGGAGCGGTAGACCTGAGCCCACTTCACCGTCCGCCCGTCGACAGTCTCGTAGCCGCCGAGATCGCGGAAGTTGGGCTGGCCCTCTAGGGCCACCTGCCGAGCGGGAGCGGCCGGCGGCTGCACCGGTGTCGATGCGACGGGTGCGGGCGCCCTGTCGCATGCGATCACCAGCACCGTCAGCATTGCGATGGTCGCTGCCGAACGAAAACGGTGGCGCCGTTTGATCTGTTGTGACATAAACCCTCCAATACACAGTCAATGAACGGGCTCGTGATGACGGGCCCGTCCTGGGACCTCATCACATTTATCAGAAGTAGTTCAACCAGGTGTACATTCGGAGGATCACCTTACGAATGATCCTGAAGGGCTTTCCTTTGGAAGTGTAGATGGCGGCCCTCCCGCCGGCGCCCACGGGAAGCTCCAGCGTCTGCGGCAGGTCAGGGAAGCTGACCCGAACCGCAAGCGCGGTGCCGCCCTGCAGCGTGTCAACATCGGGTAGAGAGCCACTGGGGTCGCCCTGTCCCTCGCCGCTTGCCCAGATGATGCTTTCTACAGTGCCATTGAGAATGCGACCGGGGTAGAGCTCCAACGCCACCTCCACGTCGTTGCCGACCTCAACGTGCCGGACGACGTTCTGACTCAACGGCGCGATGAGATAGCGCTCCGAGGTATCGATAAAGCTCATCACCGGTTGTGCGGCCCGCGCCACATAACCCTCGCGGAGCTGCAGGTTGGTAACGAAACCGTTTGCCGGCGCGGCGATGGTGGTGAAGGAGAGGTTGATCTCGGCCTGGCGGAGTTGTGCCCGCACCTGCGCGACTGATGTGTTCTCCCCGTCGATCACCGAGTCGAGCGCGAGCTGAGCCTTCGACTCCATCGCACGGGCGTCGGCAAGTTGCGCCTCCGCCTGCACGACCACGGTGTTCTCGCCGTCCAATACCGCATCGACCGCCGCCCGGGCTTCCACCTGTCGGGCGATCGCCTGGATTAGTGACTCTTCAAGGGCGAGCAGCCTCTGGCGCCTGGCATCCATCACCGCGTCGCTCACCGAACCGGGATCCTGCTGTTTGGCTTCCGCCACGCGTTCGTACTCGCTCTTCCCCAGGTCGCGCTGCGCAGTTACCTGCTCCACGGCGGCTATCGCAGCATCGAGATTGGCGTCGAGACTCGTCACTTGTTGGCGCGCATTCACCAGGGCGGCTTTCGCCATGACGACATTGGCCTTCGCGCTGTCGAGGTTGTCCTGGAGCATCTCCGCGCTCTGTTCGGACTGCACGAGCGCCGCCCTCAACCCGTCCACGGCGGCCTGGAAAGGCGCCGGATCGATCGTGAAAAGGACGTCACCCTTCTTGATCGGCTGATTGGCGGAGACTGGAACAGCCGTCACCTGGCCGGTTACCTGCGGCGCGATCTGGACGACGTACTGGGTAATCACGGCGTTCGTGGAGTAGGGCTGAAAGAGGTTCATCGCCAGCAGGATGGCTCCGATGACGACCACCCCCACAATGACGGCGGCGGTATAGGACTTGGCGTTCGGCTCGACGAGCTTGAGCTTGAAGAACAGCAACCAGATCAGGCCAACGTAGATCAGGGTCAGAATGGCGATCATGGAGTGCCTCCTAACCGTCGGATCTGCTCCTCGAGACTTTCGACTCTCGATTCCAGGCTGGCGACTTTCTCCGAGCCCTCGACGGCAGACTGTTCGCGGGGCCGAATGTAGGCCCAGATCAGGGCAAAAGGCCAGAGAACACCGAGCGTGATGATGCCCAGCCAGCTCGCAACGTTGATCGCTTCGGCCTGCGGGTGATTGCGGCCCTTGGCTATCTTGCCGGGCAACATCCCCAAGTACGCCAGGATGACGCCGGTCAGTGCCACGAGCACAATCATTACGACTATGGTGAGGATGTTCAACACCATTTCGTTCACCTTTCTCCGGAACCCGGGGACGCCGCGGCAGCGCGGCCGGTGGGAATCGATTCGTTGACACCAAGGCTCAGGTAGAGATTGATGCGATTGGCCAGGCGCTGGTTCCTCAGACTCAGCAGCTGACGCTGGGTCGCGACCGAGTTCTGTTGAACCAGCAGCACGTTGGTGAAGTCGATCAGCCCGACGTCGTACTGGATCAACGCCTGACGCAGTCCGCTGGCGATCTCAGTTACCGCGATCTCCTGAAACTGCTCAGCCTCTCTGAGGTACTCATCATTGGTCAGGGTGGTCTCGACCTCGTTAAAGGCTCTCAGGACGGCCTGCACGTACTGGTGGAGGGCGGCCTGCTGCTGGGACGTCGCGATCTCGACATTGGCCTTGAGGTCGCCACCGGCAAAGATCGGAGCAAACAGCCCCGCGGCGAGCGTCCAGAACGGATCGGGCGCACCGATCACGTCCCTCAGGTCACTGCTCGCACTGCCGGCCGATCCGGTCAGGGCAAGGCTGGGGAGGCGCGCCGCCTGGGCCACCTGGATCGTGTAAAAGGCCGCGGCGACCCGGCGCTCGGCTGCCACCAGATCGGGCCGCTGCTCGAGAACCTCAGCCGGAATGCCGGCTGCCACCGGCGGCGGAACCGCCGCCAGCTCCGTCGCCAGCTCCATCTCGGCGTCGGGATACCGCCCCAGCAGCACCTCGAGGCTGCGCACCGCCTGCTCGTAGCCAGCGCGGGCCTTGCGCAAGAATTCCTCGCCGGAAGCAAGCTGGAACCGCGCCAGGTGGAGGTCCAACTCCGATGTCAGACCCGCGTTGTATCTGGCTTGGGCAAGGGAGAGGTTGCGCTCGAAGAGCTCGATATTCTGCTCCGCCAGCTCGACCTGCATTTTACTTTCGACAGCCTGGAACCATGCCTTGGCCGTCTGCGCAGCCAGCGAGAGACGGGCAAAAGCGTACTGCGAACCGGAAGCCTCGAAGTCTGCGAGCCCGGACGCTTTCCCAGCCCGAATCCCACCCCACAGGTCGACCTCCCAGACGATGTCGAGCGAAACGCCGCTGGTGGTGGTCGTGCCGCCGCCCTCGTAGCCGCCCTGCGACGAGCCGCCGGCGCCGGCGCTGATGAACGGGTAGAGCCTCGCCCCGGCTTTGATGGCGGCCTGTCTCGCCACCTCCAGCTGGGCCGCGGCGGTTTGCAGGTCCTGGTTGTTCTCGAGTGCCTCGGCAACGATCGCCTCCAGCCTCGGGTCTCCGAAATCAGCCAGCCACCCGGCAGGCAGGTCTTGGGCCTTCGTCTCAGATTGCGAGACCCACGCATCCGGAACCTCGATGCTCGGAGGCATCACCGGCTCGGACGGTTGCCGAACAGTACAGCCAAAGCCGAGGAGTAATGCTCCGGCGGCGACCGCCCCTAGCCTGCATATCTCACCAGCTTTCTGCTGCGGCCGGCGATGCACCGCACCCAGCGGTGTTTTCTCGCCTCGGGGTGCTCGACGTACCGCAAGTACGCGCTCCGCGCCCCTCGGGTCGAAAACCCCACTGGGCACGGC
>JAOZUP010000239.1 GCA_029938595.1 Thermoanaerobaculales bacterium
GATCGCGGAATCTCCGCTTCGCTGCGATTCCGCGGGGCCTGGTTCAGTCCTGTTATTCCGAGGTCGGCGCGGCGGCTGCGCCGCCCATGGCGCTGTCGCTCCGGGCCTCTACTGCGGCCCGCGATACGCGGCCATCTGGCACGCTAACGCGCACCAGCTGACCGCGTCTCGCGGCCCTCGTGACGAGGCCCTCCGCAACAGCGCCGCGCCGACTGTGGCTTCCCGGTGGGTGATGCAAGCTTGGGGACGGCAAATCCGAAATCCGAAATCCGAAATCCGAAATCTGGATTCTGATACCAGGAATCTGTGATGGAGACCACCTTCGGTCTTGGGTGGTGGTGGATAGGGTAGTCGGGCGCGAACCTCTTGAACGGATGGAGCGGAGGTAGATCATGAACCGAGTCGAGGCGAAGGCCGATCTCAGCCGCCGTGAGTTGATGAAACGGGCCGGGCGGCCGGCGCGGAGGATGTTCGGCGAGAGCCGCGTCGGGGAATCGGCAATCTCTGCTGCAGGACGCACGACCGCCATGCGCGAGCCATCGCGGCCGCGGCCGGCCGGAAGCTCGAAAGAGGTGGAGGCACCGCCGCCGGCGGCGGTGATCGCGCTCAACCGGATGGGCTTCGGACCGCGGCTGGGAGACATCGGCGCCTTTCGCGCGCTCGGCGGTAACTCTCAGGCGCGGATGCAAGCCTACGTGGATCAGCAGCTCAACCCGGCGAGCATCGACGACTCGGCTTGCGACGCGCGGATAGCGGCGGCCGGTTTCACCACCCTGGGCAAGTCACAGGCCCAACTTTGGCAGGACCACGTAGCTTCGGACCCGGAATGGTACGAACGCATGCGCCCCTTCTTCGAGATCGAGCGGATGACATTTCTGCGCGCGGTCCACTCGAAGCGCCAGCTGGTTGAGGTGCTGGCCGACTTCTGGCACAACCACTTCAATGTCTACGGCTACGAGTACTGGATCGGACCGTTATGGACCTACTGGGACCGGGACGTGATCCGTGCCCACCAGCTCGGCAACTTCCGTGAGATGCTGGAGGCGGTGGCTGCCGGCCCCTGCATGCTCTACTACCTCGACAACTACACCAGCTCGAGCGCGGGGCCGAACGAGAACTGGGCGCGGGAGCTCATTGAGCTCCACACTCTCGGGGCGGAGAACTATCTTGGCGTGATGCGCCAGGTCGACGTACCCCTCGACGGGCTTGGCCGCCCGGTCGGCTACGTCGATGACGACGTCTTCGAGGCCACCCGCAGTTTTACAGGCTGGACCTTCGACTTCGACACCGGTCTCTTCTCCTACCGCGCCGACTGGCACGACCATTTTCAGAAAACGGTCCTCGGCGAGTACATGCCGCCCAACCAGGCGCAGCTCGCCGACGGCCGCGACGTGCTCGACGCCGTGGCCTTCCACCCAGGGACCGCGCGTCACATTGCGGGCAAGCTGTGCCGGCGTTTCATTTCGGACGATCCACCGCAGAACGTGGTCGACGCTGCGGCGGCCGTGTTTGAGAGCGCGCAGAACGATTCCGACCAGCTCGCGCAGGTGGTGCGCTCGATCCTCTTGTCCGACGAGTTCCTCACCACCTGGGGCGAGAAGATCAAGCGTCCTTTCGAGGTCGTGGTCAGCGCCATGCGGTCCGCCGGCGCGGAGTTTTCCTTCGCCCTCGACGAGGGCGAAACCGACAGCCTCCTGTGGCTCTACGACCAGGCGGGACAGCCGCTGTTCTCGTGGCGCGCCCCCGACGGTTACTCCGACGTCAAGGAGGACTGGCAGAGCACGACGCCACGGGTGCATCTGTGGCGAGTGTGCAACTGGTTGGTCGATGTCGAGGACGCCCTCGACAATCACCTGATGGATGTCGTCGCGCAGACTCCGGCTGGTGTCCGCAGCGCCAACGAGCTTGCCGACCACTGGATCAACCGGATTCTCGGGCGGCCGTTACCGGCGGTGGACCGTTTGGAGATTGTCGACTTCATGGCCCAGGGCTTCAACCCGAGCCTTGATCTTCCGATCGACTCCGACTCGAACACCCAGGAACGTTTACGCGCCATGGTCGGCCTCATCTTCATGACGCCGTCCTTCCTCTGGAGGTGAGCCATGACATTGAAACCGACCCGACGAAGGTTCGTCCAGGGCTGCTCAGCCGCGATTACCGGCATGGCCGGTGCCCGCTTCACCAGCCTCGTGTTCGGTGCGCCGGGCGACACCTATAACGAGGAGATCCTGGTGGTCGTCTTCCTGCGCGGCGGGATGGACGGCCTCAATGTGGTCGTGCCGATCGCCGGAGTCGACCGCGGCTATTACGAGGGGGCGAGGCCCGATCTCAAGGTGCCGGCCTCGGGCGCCGGTTCGGCCCTTGCGCTGAACTCTCAGTTCGGCCTCCACCCGGCTGCGGCGCCGCTACACTCGCTGTATCAGGACACCAAGCTGTCGGTGGTGGTCGCTGCCGGGCTCGATGAGGCCAACCGCAGTCACTTCGACGCCCAGGAGTACATCGAGCGCGGCACGCCGGGCGACCGCACCACGGCGACCGGCTGGCTGGCTCGGCACTTTGCCAGTGCCGGCAATCTACCGGATGAAATCGTGATGCCGTCGCTGTCGGTGGGCAACACCCAGGCGACTTCCCTCTTCGGCGATCGTGACAACATCAACCTTACCGACCCGGATAGATTTAACCTCCAGATTGGGCCCTGGGCTTGGCGCAGCGCGCAGCGGCAGGCGCTGCGCCACCTCTACACCGGGGACGACACCTGGCTCCATGTCTCAGGTCTCCAGGCCCTCGACGCCATGGATATCATCGAGCTCAACACTTCGGGCAGCTACACCCCCGCGAACGGCGCGGTCTACCCGTCGGATTCATTTGGCGACTCGATGCAGGTGGTGGCGCAGATGGTCAAGCTCGATCTCGGGCTGCGGGTGGCGGCGGTCGATCTCGGTGGTTGGGATACCCACAACCGTCAGGGGGACGGGTCGGGTGGGTACTTTGCCGATCTCCTTGGGACGCTCGCGGAGGGCATGGCCGCCCTCTACACCGACCTCGATGGCGTCGGCGCCGCCAACTACAGCCAGCGGCTGACGGTGGTGGCGCAGAGCGAGTTTGGCCGCCGCCTGTACCAGAATGCCGACGACGGAACCGACCACGGCCACGGCAACGTGATGTTCGTGCTCTCGGGCAACGCCGTCGGCGGGGTCCACGGCGCCTGGCCCGGGCTCGCACCCGCCCAGCTCTTCGACAACGCAGATCTCGAGGTCACCACCGATTTCAGAAGGGTGCTGTCGGAGATCTTGATCCGCCGCATGGGGAACAACCGCCTCGGCATCGTGTTCCCCGGATACACGGACTACGCACCACTCGGGGTGGTCGCGGGTCCCGATCTCCCACCCAACTATGCGGCCGCAGAAGACTACATTTTCGAGGACAACTTCGAGACCGGCGGCCTGGGAATGTGGAACACCGTCACGGGGTGAGAAAGCAATTAGCCGTTAGCGATTAGCTATTAGCTCATCACACCGTCTTCGCCAACAGCCAACAGTCAACAGCCAACAGCTAATAGCTAACTGCTATGCTTCCCCGATGCACATCGACTCGTACTCGTTCGGTCGCATCCGGGTTGACAGAATCGACTACACGGAAGAGGTGATCGTCGAGAAAATCGGCCGGGCGGTCGAAACCTTCAATCAGCTTGTAGCTGAGGGTCGCGATGTGGCGGCGGCGCTGCATCTAACCTGCTGAGAATTCGGATTTCGGATTTCGGATTTTTCACCAAGCTGCCGACGGGCCTGGCGGTTCAACGTTAAACGTTCTAACGTTCTAACGTCACGGAAGCAGCCGTGCCATCTCCTCCTCGAGCAGCCGCTTATGCTCGGCCTCGGCGAGGCGCAGGCCTTCAAAAAGATCGGCGAGGGTGTCATCGGCCGCGTAGTCGAGGGCACCGGCATAGAACTCCTCGGCGCGGTTCTCGGCGTCCATTGCCACGTCGAAGGCTTGACGAAGACTGATGTCGTTTGGCACGGCATCGTAATCCGGGGTCTCGACCGCCCACGAGACCTTGGCGGCGTTGCTGGCAAGCGCATCGCCGTAGAGACGCTCGCGCTGGGCGACGATCTGTTGCCGGTGACGCTCCTCGCGCGTCGCCATGCGGAGGAAGAAATCGGCCGCCTCGCCATTGGTGCCCTTTTTGACCCAATCCGCGAGCTGCTCGTAGTACAGCTGGGCCTCGTCCTCGATGGCGATCGCCATGTCCAGGATGTCTGTGCCGCTGAGCTTGGAAAAGTCGAGTTCGAGAGCCATGTCACCTCCAGGTCGGATCGAGTCTAGTGTACCCCGGCACACTTGGAGTGGTAATCGCCATCGCTATCGGAATCGCTATCGGAATCGAACGCGACAGTGGTGATTCGGAAATTCGATAGCGATACCGATAGCGATACCGATTGCGATCGTCAAAACGGGCCTGACTCAGTTCTCCCTGAACCAGTCGACCGTGGCCGGGATGCCTTTGGCGAGCGGCGTGTCAACCGCCACGCTCAGCTCCTCGAGAAGGCGCTCCGAGGAGATGCTGGATCGTTGCTGTTCACCAGCCATCGCGGGCCCGTGGGTGGGGGCGGAGATGTAGCCGGCGGCGTCGGCGATGTGTTTGAAGAGCGTGTTGACGTCGGTCTCGATTCCGGTGCCGACGTTGTAAATAGCGAAGCCCGGCCGGTTGACGGCGGCGCGGTTCGCCCTTACCACGTCGTCGACATAAACATAATCGCGGGTCTGCAGACCGTTGCCGTTGACGACCGCTTTCTCACCGTCGAGGAGTTTGCTGGTGAAGATCGCCACCACGCCGGCCTCGCCGTGGGGGTTTTGACGCGGGCCGTAGACGTTGGCGTAACGGAGACAGGTGGCGTCGAGGCCGTACTGGCAGTGAAAGAAAAAGAGGTATCGTTCCGACGCGAGCTTGGCGACGCCGTAGGGCGAGACTGGCTGTGCGGGGTGGCTCTCGTCAGCCGGGTGGACGTCCTGCTCGCCATAGATCGCGCCACCGGTGGAGGCGAAGATGACTTGGCGCAGCGATCCGCGGCGCCCGGATTCCAGAAGATTGAGGAGGCCGATGATATTGACCTCGGCGTCGAAGACCGGGTCCTCCACCGAGCGCCGAACATCCATCTGCGCCGCGTGGTGGACGAGAATCTCGACCTTCCGTTCGACCAGAAAACGCGCGGCCTCCTCCGATCGCACGTCAAGGACCGCGAGCTCGGCGCCGTCCGGGACATTCTCCTTGCGGCCGCTCGAGAGGTCGTCCACAATCAGTACCCGGTGGCCGGCTGCCACCATTGCCTCGGCGACGTGGCTGCCGATGAAGCCGGCACCACCGGTGACGCAGATGGTTGAACCCATGTCGTACCCTCCAGTACTCGCGCGTGAATTCTACCAGCGCCCCACCGAGGTTGTGGCGCGCCAGCTCCTTGGCAAGCTCGTGGTCCGCACCCATCCCGACGGGGTCGTCGTTCTCCGCGTGAACGAGGTCGAGGCCTACCTCGGGGTCGACGACCCCGCGTGCCACACCTACGGAGGTCGTCGCACCCCTCGAACCGAGACCATGTGGGGCGAGGCCGGCCATGCCTACATCTATCTCGTGTACGGTCTTCACAAATGCCTCAACGTGGTCACCGTCGGTCCGGAGCAGCCGGAGGCGGTGCTCCTCCGCGGCGGCGCGGTAGTTGAGGGGATGGATCTCGTGCGAATAAGGCGTGGTCCGCTCGTGGGGGAGAGATCGCTGACCGACGGGCCGGGCAAGCTCTGCCGGGCGCTGGCCGTCACCCGAGACGACGACGGTGTCGATCTGTGCTCGCCCGAATCGACGCTGCAAATCTGTGACGACGGTGTCGAGGTTCCCGAGGACCGGGTGCGGCGTGTGCCCCGAGTAGGTGTCGATTACGCGGGCGAGGCGGCCTCGTGGCCGCTGCGGCTGATCACCGACTCTATGGTCTGAAGCAGCTCGGCCTCCTTGACGGGCTTCTGCAGGTAGGCATCGGGGTGGTACTTTTTGAAGCGGTCGAGAAAATTGCCGAAGTCGGCAGTGAGGGTCTCCTGGATGCCGGTGATGAGGACCACGGGCACCTCGGATGTTCGCTCGTCCTTGCGCAGCGCGATCAGCGTGCTCAAGCCCCCGCGCTCCGGCATCATGACGTCGAGGAGTATCACGTCGGGCGGCGTCTCCTGGGCGAGCGCAATGCCCTCGTTCGGGTCGTTGGCGGTCCGCGCGCTCCAGCCGTTATCGGTCAGGACCGTCTCGAAATAGGTGGTGATGTCCGGCTCGTCGTCGATGATCACGGCGGTCTTCGGTGCCATGGCTCCCCCCCTGTGAGAACTGCGGACTTTCCCCGCGTGAACACGATAACATTCCAGCCAGCATTTCTCACCGGTGTTTTTTCTGCGGACGGTGATTCCAGCCATCTGTCGTGCTTTTCGCACATCGTGCTCCTCGGCGTAGCGCT
>JAOZUP010000240.1:0-1416 GCA_029938595.1 Thermoanaerobaculales bacterium
AGTTAAAATCGCGCCACTTATCAGGCGTTCCTTGTAGCGCCCGATAGTTGTGGTTGAATCCGTCGACGTAGGCGAAGGTCTTCAGGAGTTCTCCCCAAAAAGCAGAAACCGCGTTTCGGCGGTTACGCGCCCCGCGCCGCAGCCACGGGGGTGGTATGTGATCAATATAGTGGTCAGGCCGTTTGCGGTCAATACCCTTCTGGAAAAAGAATTCATCATCAGGGCAAATATTACACTCTATTTACACCGTTTGCAACTCCCCATCGAACCATGACTGACCGCCCACCCGGCTGAGAATCGGATTGTGAGATCGTGATCGGTAGCACTCACTGGGCACCCATCATTATTGGTCGGCGATATTCTCGGGCCACTGGACGAACTCTCCGTTTTCCAGCACGATGTCGGCGTAGAGGTCGGTGGTGGCGCCACCAGGCTGTTCACCTTCCGATTTGTCGTACCCGAACGACACGATGGAGTACGCAGTCCCGTCATTGCTGCTCCACACGGCATAGGGCGTCCGCCATCCGTCCACCCTGGGAACCATCTGCAGGTACGTCGGCGTGAGCAACTCGTCGAGATCGTGCGTCGAAGTGAGTCCGGCTGGATACAGGCCGTTGTCGACCCGATAGGCCTCGATCGCAGTCGCGATGGTATTGATGTCCTCGATCGAGCGCTCCTGGCGCCCGCGGTTGATCGCACTGAGCAGGCTGGGTATCGCGATCGACGAGATAAGGCCGCAGAAGAAAACGGATGCGACCGCGGCAATTATGATCGCGGTCGCCGTCGCGCGAGCACCCGGTACCTTCGCTAGGCCCGCCCTCTCTTGCGGCGTGAGGTCGGCGGCAAGCTTTCCTAAGAACAGAATCTTGATCCCAGGACGGTAGAGATAATAGAGAATCAGAGCTGAGATCAGGGTGCCGATGGGGATCGCGATCAGACCGAAGATCGAAAGGGCAATCTGCAGGGTGCGACCATAGGGACGTAGCTTCCACAGACCGATTCCGGCGGCGACGCTGGCGCTTCCGAACAGACCGTAGAAGAGCGCGAAAGCAATGCCGAACACCGGGTCCTCGCCTACCGACAGTAAGGCTGCCAACGCGAAGAGCACATTAACGCTTCCTCCCAGGATGTCGAGCACCGCAATCGCGGTGATCAAGCCGGGACGTTTGAGCGCCTCGTCAGATGCGACGGAAACGCCCAGAGCCGCACCGCAACCGTTGCAGAAGGTCGCGCCGGCAGGACTCGGCGCACCGCATGCGGCGCAGGAAAGCGCCAGTGCGCCATCGCCGGCCACCGCAGCAGCAGGTACCACGAATGCAGTGTTACAGGCGGTACAGGAAAGCTCCCGTCCGGCGTGGATCTCCGAGATTTCCATCCTGTGGCCGCAGGCGGAACAGACAAAATCGATGGTCATGG
>JAOZUP010000240.1:1426-6453 GCA_029938595.1 Thermoanaerobaculales bacterium
GCGTCGTGTCGTGAAGATGTCTCCGTATATCGGCTCCGAGCATGTTGAATCCCTTGGCTCCAGCTTACTCCGGAGCGAGCGCTTTGCGGGTCACTGATGCGGGTGCCGGGCCTAGCTGTTTCGATGGTCTTTTTCTTTTCTCGTGGTTCACGACGAAAGCCCTCTGACCTTGCCCGCCAGAAATGCCGAGCTGGAGCTCGGCGGTCCCAGGGCCTTCCCGGTTATTGTCTGCGTCACCTGGACTTCGAGCTGGAGCTCGGCGGTCCCACTTCGGCCTCCTGGCACGGTGGTACACTGACGGCCAGTTCATTCTTTGGCGCAGAAAAACGAAGCTCCCGGTCCCACGCCGGGACTGCGATGGAACATGGAGGGCGACGAGATGTTCGTTCAGGCGAACAACGAGTTTGCGATCGACCTGTATCACCAGCTGGCTAGGGAAAACGGCGGCGTTAATCTGTTCTTCTCGCCCTATTCGATGTTCAACGTTCTGGCTATGGCCGCTGAAGGGGCCCGCGGCGTCACCGCCGAGGAGATGGGTGCGGTCCTCCGCTTTCCAAATGGGCTCCACCGGAGCGACCAGGACGTTACAAAAACCCCATGGGATCTGGGACCGCTACACGCCGGCATCTCAGGGTTCAACTCCTGGATTCGCGGCGGCGATGAGGGAAATGACACCGAAATTCGCGCGCAGATTAAACAGACCCGGATGAGGCTGTATGACATCGGCAAGCGGGCCAAAGAGCTGGAACGGCAAGGAACACGGCAGGAACAGAACGAGGTTGCCGAAGAGGCACGAAAGGTGGAAGCCGAGTTCAGATGCCTTCTGGCTCAGGCGGATCCAAACGAAATCCGGGTCGCCAACGCCCTCTGGGGTGAGAAGACCTGCCCCTTCCGCAAGAAGTACGTCGAGACGATCGAAGAGCACTACCAGACGGGCGGCGTATTCCCCGTCGATTTCAAGCTGAACGCCGAGGGCGCGCGCCAACGGATCAACGACTGGGTAGAGGGACAGACGAACCACCGCATCACGAATCTCATCCCGCCAGGTCTACTTGATGATTTGACAAGGCTGATCCTCACGAACGCGATCTACTTCAAAGGCGAGTGGCTCGAGCCCTTCGACGAAGCCATGACCAGGCCACTGGACTTCACGCAACCAGACCGGTCGGCTCGCGAGGTCCAGATGATGATCGCCCGGTACATCGAGTCGGCCTGCTACGCCGCCTTCAACGCTGACGGTTCATTCTTCAACACCCCACAGGAGGTCACCTACAAGTCTTTGGTCGAATCTCTAATGGCCGACCTCGAAGAACCCGTCGGCGCTCCCAAGTACCCTGATGCCAACGGTTTCGCGATGCTGGAGCTGCCGTACAAGGGCCGCCGCCTTTCGATGGTGCTGATCGCCCCCAATCGCTATGACGGTTTGGCCGTAATCGAGCAGAGCCTCTCCGCTGAGACCCTGAACAGGTGGATCAAGCAACGGAAGTGGCGGAACGTGCACGTGTTTCTTCCCAGGTTCAAACTCGATGTCGGCTATCGGATGACAGGGGCGCTTCAGGAGTTGGGGATGATGCGGGCCTTCATGAACCCGCTCGAAGACGGTGGCGCCCAGTTCGCAGGCATGACCACGTCCCGTGAGCCTGACGATCAGCTGTACATTTCGGAAGTCTGCCACAAGGCCTTTGTGGATGTGAATGAGAAGGGAACGGAGGCTGCCGCCGCGACGGACGTGATTATGTTGGGTGCGACTGGGATTGACCCACCCACCGTTCCATTCACGCCGACGTTCAAGGCCGACAGGCCGTTCATTTTCATCATCCGCGACACATCCGAAGGCACCATCCTTTTTATGGGAAGAGTGACGCGGCCGGGGTAGTCGCAGGAGGGCGGCACTCAAAAACAGCGAAGCAAAAGGTCGCATAACATCGAATGCCGGGCACGTCCGCAGTCCGGCACGTGACGACAGGATGGCTCGCAGCCGTTCAAGCGATCGGAAAGGACCTCGTCGAAGTCATGCGGCTCATCGCGTTGGCAGATGTTCACGGGTACCACGAGGTCTACGACTGGCTCGTCGACTTGGTGGACGCTGAAGACTCGGACGCCGTTGTATTGGCTGGAGACCTGCTGGGTTGGGGAGGCGACTCCGACACGGTTGAAGAGGCGCAAGCCGCCGATCGCCTTCAGGTTCTCCACCGGTTGTCCGAGATTAAGCGTCCTATCTTCTATGTCATGGGGAACGATGACTGGATCGAACTGGATGCTCCTCATCCGTCGCATCAGTCGGTTCACGGAAAGCGCATCAACCTTGGCAACTTCAACTTCGTCGGTTATCAGCACACGCTGCCGTTCATGGGAGGAGTTCACGAGAAGTCGGAGCACGAGATCGAAAAAGACCTGGCTCTGCTGGAGGCTGAAATCGACAGCACGACAGTATTGGTGACTCACGGCCCCGCCTACGGAATTCTCGACAAGGTCCACAGCGGCCAGCACGTAGGCTCGACATCTCTTCGAGATTTCGTTCAACGCACCGCTCCAAGAATTCACATTCACGGCCACATTCATCGAGAATTCGGCCGTGCCGGACGCCACTTCAACGTCTCCTCCGCTGGGAGGAAGCGCGCCATGGTCATCGACCTTCTCACCATGGAACACAGGGTGATCGAGGGGGCGGGGTGACGATGCGTTGAGGGTGGGAGTCGTGACGGGTCAGGTCAGAAATGCCGAGCTGGAGCTCGGCGGTCCCAGGGTCGGCGGTCCCGGGGTCGGTTTTCGAGGGTCGGCATCTTCGCCCACGATGAGTGGCGGATCCTCACTCGTAATGTGTCCACATGCGGAGGATCTTCACCGTACGGTCGTCCTTCAACACCTGATAGACCAGCCGGTGCTGGATGTTGATTCGTCTCGAGTAGGCGCCGACGAGGTCGCCAACCAGCTTTTCGAATGGCGGTGGCGATTGGAACGGGTCCTCAGCGACGATGTCGAGGAGCACCTGCGCTTTGTCGCGAAGACCGGTTGCCGCGACTTTCTTCGCGTCTTTCTGGGCTCGCTTGGTGAAGACGAGCCGCCAGCAGCTCACCAACCGGGCTCCTCACTGCACTCATCGATGGGCTCGGCCATACCTTCGCGGATCGACTCCCTCATCCCAGGAATCGAGAGCAGGTGGAGCGTTTCCTGGATCGCCCGCCAATCGTCTTCGGAGATGAGGACGACGCTGCCTCGCTTACCGGTGATCAGTATGGGTTCGCTCTCTTCACGTGCCTGATCCACGAGCTTGTACAGCCTGGCCCGAGCGTCGGTGACGGAGATCGTCGTCATGCTCACCTCCACCGATAACGTACGGCATTCCGTACGTAATGTCAAGAAAGGTTTTTCGACTGGTGCGCGAGAACTGCCGAGCTGGAGCTCGGCGGTCCCAGGGGTTAGGATTTCTGGATGGTATTCCTGGGCACGGCATCTTGCCATCCTCACTATGAAACCCGGTGAGACGACCGGGCTAACAGCTCCTCTGCAGGAGCTCCGATATTTCCTGCCAGCCGAGAACTCGTCCGCGCTAGCGGTCTTGGTTTTTTCGCCCGCCGTAAATCAGATAGCCATCACCCGTCCCCTCACCGGTCAGCTTGGACCAGTAGCCGAGGCATTTAAACGTCGCGGAGCAGATCGCGAAACGGACCCCGTCAGCAGAAGACGAATTATGATGGCACGGCAATACGATGGACGGCCAAGCGCCGACAGGAGGTCGACGGGATGGACGACGACACGCGGGCGAGATTGATCGCCGCTGGTGCGGAGGCTCTGGCCGAGGTGCTGATGGACCTGGCGTCCCGGCACGACGATGCGGCCAGCATGTTGCAGCGGCTGTTGGCGTCACCTGAGGAAAACCAGACGCGATTTGAGGAAAACCTCAGGCGTCTTGCATCACTCGATGACAGAGGCCACTTCATCGATTGGCGGTACTCGAGCGAGTATGCGATGGACGTCGCCGATGTGCTCCACGATCTCGAAGTTTCTGAACCCGACCCTCGCATCGGGGTGGAGGGAGTGGCCGCTTTCTTTTCAGCCTTCGAGTCCATCATCGAGGCCTGCGACGACTCGAGTGGTCACGTATCCGGCGTCTTTCGGTTTGACGCCACGGATAACTTCGTAGGATACGCACAGCGCTGCGACGACACCGAGCTACTCGAGGAAACGGTGTTTCGACTCTGCAAGGAGGACGGTTACGGCGTGACCGACTTTTTGGTTGGCAGGGCGCCCGAGTATCTCCAGCGAGAAAGCCTGCTCCGCTTGGCGCATCGATTCAAGGAGGCGGCCCGCGCCGAACGTGAGAAAGGAAAAAGATGGCCGTATCTCGAGCCATTGGAAACACTGGCCGGACATCTCGGCAAACCCGATCTCGTGGAGTGGTGCCGGCGGGCGCGAACCGAGCATCTCAACGCGGCAGACCACATTGACATCGCCGAGGCTCACATGGAGGCTGGGGGCGCCAAGAAGGCATTGGAGTGGTTGAACAAGAGCTCCCCGCGAAACAGCTTCGAAGAGCTGAGGCATGAAAGCCTATTGATGGTGGCTCTGGAGCGAACCGGTGACGTCGCGGGGGCGACCGAGATCGCATGGCGCCAGTTTCGGCAGTATCGATCCGGCGACAATCTGGCCAGTCTGTTGACGTTCACAGGCGAAGACGAACGCGAGCGGGTTATCGATGAAGCCTGGAAGCTCATACGGGACTCCCCAGCGCTTCAGATTTCAGACATCGAGTTCCTCGTTGAGCACGATCGGCTGCCGGACGCGGTATCGCACGCGGTGGCCAGATCGGACGAACTTGATGGTTCGTCCTATGCATCGCTGACGCCATTGGCCAAGGCCTTCGAGGCGGCGGGCCAACCGCTTGCGGCGAGCCTCGTTTATCGGGCGTTGCTCGACTCGATCCTCGCCCGCGGTTATACCAAGGCATACCGACATGGGGCTCGTTATCTTGCGGTGCTCGACAGGTTGGCGGGTTCTCCCGCTTGCTGGATTGCCTTGAAAGTAAA
>JAOZUP010000241.1 GCA_029938595.1 Thermoanaerobaculales bacterium
CGGCATTGGCGGCGTCGAAGCCGTAGGCATCCGCACCGATGTCGTCGGCGAAGCTCCGTGAAAGGGGCGCGCCACCGACGATCACCTTCAGTTTTCCCTGCAGACCTCTGCTTCGAACGAGCTCGACCACGTCCTTCATGCCCGTCATGGTGGTGGTGAGGAGAGCCGACAACCCAACCACCGTTGCGCCTTCGCTCTCCGCCGTCTCGACAAATCTCTCCGGCGTCACGTCGCTGCCGAGATCGATGACCTCGAAGCCGGCCCCCTCGAGCATGATGCCGACCAAATTCTTGCCGATGTCGTGGAGATCACCCTTGACCGTGCCGATCACCACCTTGCCGAGCGACGGCACCTCTTCGGCGATGAGCAGGGGTTTGAGGAGGTCCACACCGGCGTTCATCGCGCGCGCCGACAGCAGCACCTCGGGCAGGAAGATCTCGTGCGCGCCGAATCGGCGGCCGACCACGTCCATGCCCGCCAGCAGTCCCTGGTTGAGAATCTCCGCCGCGCTCGTGCCGGCGTCGATCGCCTGTTGTGTAAGGCCGGCGACTTTCTCGTGCTCCCCCCGTTGAAGGCTCTCACTGATCTGCTGCAAAACGTCCATGTCACTCCCCGTCACGCCCGTGGTCGTTTGAACAGCCATCATTCTACGACGAGCACGCTCTTCCAAGGAACTCCCAGGTTTCTGATCGGCAAGTCGCGACTTGTCGCGGCGTAGTGCGACCTGTCACGGCGTAGCGTGCAGCGCGAAGCCGGAAGCACGAAGCCGGAAGCGGCGACAGACAATCAGCATATGATGGCCGCGGCTCACGCCGCAGCCGCAATCTGTCGCCCCTTCAGGGCTGGCGGTAATGGTGCTCTGGTTTCCTGGGGCTCACGCCCCAGGCTATGAATCTGACGCCCCTTCGGGGCTCCGATCCAGAATTCCCAGTGGCACCTGGGGTTACTGACGGCATTCGGCCGTCGTGACGCGCCGTCACCAGCGCGTGGATCATGGCCTCCTCCTTCGGATGAGGCCTGAGCTCACTGCGCTGCCGTGAGCGGGTTGACGTCCGGGGCTATGAATATGTCGCCGCTTCGCGGCTGGCTCGACTCATCTGATAGAGACCGAAGCCTTTGAGTTCAGAAGTTTCTTGAGAGCGTGGGTCGGATACTATGAGCCATCTCGAATGATGGGGGACGTTTCGTGCGAGAGGTTTTCGAGGTCCGCCCGATTGATCTGCTGCGGTCGGTGGCGGAGCCGATCCGGGGTTTGGAACCCGGGGACGAGTCCCCGGCCGCGCCGAAGGTACATTTAGTTATCGAGCGGGCGCGTGAGCTCTTCTTCGACACCGCACGACCGACGGCGCTCTACGAGGCCATCTCGGCAGCCGATTTCGAGAGCGTGTACCGGGGCGAAGGCGGCAACGACGAAAACACCCCCCTCGAACAGGTCCTCGAGGACGCGGTGTCCCTCGCCCTTTTCGCGGTCACTCTGGGCGAGGAGGTTTCGGATCGCATCACCGGGCTCTTCGACGCCGGAGAGCTGGCCGAGGGCTACATCCTCGACCAGGTCGCTTCCTTCACCGCGGAAGAGCTGGCAGGGATTGCCGGGCAGAGGTTTCAGGCTGCGCTCGGCTCGAACGACGGCGGGACTGCCGTCCTGCCCTACAGCCCCGGCTACTGCGGTTGGAATGTGACCGGCCAGCGAGCCCTTTTCGCGCACCTCGAACCCGGCGAGCTCGGGATCACTCTGAACGAGAGCTGTCTCATGCACCCGGTCAAATCGGTCTCCGGTGTCCTGGTTCTGGCGCCGATCGAGACCCACGATTTCAACCCAGCCTTTCCCTGCTGCGCCACCTGCATCACCCTCGACTGCCAGCAACGAGCAGCAACCCTCAAGGGGTAGCCAGGCACCTCGGCCGCACATTCCCACCCGAACGGCAGGCGAGACGCCAGCCCCACAAGGTTGGGCGGCGGCTTTGTGGGGCAGGCGTCTCGCCTGCCAATCACAAGAGTTCCGGGTTGGTATTGTGGGGCAGGCGTCTCGCCTGCCAAGTGGGGGCGAGGAGGGACCACCCAGCTCTCAATCCGTAGTATTCTTCCGAGCGACTTTTGAGACCCGGACGATAATCGGGTCGGAATGGGGACTTGCATGACACGCACTCGCTCCGGATTGGCCGTCGTGGCGCTCGTGGCTTTGGTCGCCTTAGCTGGTACCACCTTCGCCGAAGAGGAAAAGCTCTTCTATGAAACACGGGAGGAGATTCCGATTGATTACCGCTGGAGCCTCGAGGACATCTTCCCCGATGTCGAGGCGTGGGAAACGGCCTACTCGACAGTCGAGGCTCGCATCCCCGAACTTGCTACCTACAAGGGTCGGCTTGCCGAGTCGGTCGATGTCCTTGTCGATGCCGTCGAGCTCCAATACGGCATCGCGAGATCCATCGAGGACATATTCGTTTACGTCTCTCAATGGCAGAACACCGACACCCGCGATGCCACCGCCAACACCTACGTGGGACGGGCACGATCCCTGTATGCGAAGTTCGGGGAAGCGGCCGCGTTCTTCGAGCCGGAGATCGTCCAGATTTCCGACGCCACAATCGCGAAATACCTCGAAGATCCGCGTCTTGCGACCTACGAGCACGTGCTCGACAATATCCTCCGCACCAAGGCCCACACGCGTTCGCTGGAGGTAGAGGAGGTGCTCGCAGGCGCCGCGCTGCTCCGGGCGGCGCCTCAGCAGACCTACGGGTTCCTGACCAACGCCGACATCAAGTGGCCGACCATCAAGGGCGAAGACGGCGAGGACGCCAAGGCCATTCCGGGCCTTTTCTACACATTCATGTCGAGCCAGGATCGGCGCATTCGCAAGGATGCGGCGCTCGCCCTCTTCGGCACCTATGACACATACGGCAACACTTACAGCGGGACCTATGGCGGTCTCGTCCAGAAGGATGTGTGGATGGCTAAGACCCGTAGGTACCCGAGCACCCTCGACATGGTGCTCGACCGGGACAACGTGCCGAGCTCCGTGGTCGAGACCCTGGTGTCGACGGTCCATGACAACCTCGATGCGGTCCATGACTACATCGACCTCCGCAAACAGGTTCTCGGCCTCGAGGACTTCCACATCTACGACTTGTACGTGAGCATGGTGCCCGAGGGCGAGGCCACCTACACCTTCGACGAGGGCTGGGCGCTTGCGATGGAGTTCTGGAAGGAGACCTTCGGCGAAGAGTACGCGGCCGTCGCCGCACGCGGGCTCGCCGAACGTTGGATCGATGTCTACCCGAACACCGGCAAACGTGGTGGAGCCTACTCGTGGGGCACCTTTAACTCGCACCCCTACCTCTTCCTCAACTGGGGAGGAACCCTCGAAGACGTCTCCACCCTGGTCCACGAGATGGGCCACTCCATTCACACCTACCTCGCCAACTCCAACCAGCCATACCATGACGCCGATTACAGCCTCTTCGTCGCCGAGGTGGCGTCGGTGGCGTCGGAGTCGCTCTTCTTCGAGTGGCTGCTCGAACGCACCAAGGACCCCACACAACGATTGGCACTGCTCAACCTGCGCATGAACTCGATCGTCGGCACCTTTCTGCGTCAGATCTTCTTCCACGAGTTCGAGCACGCGGCGCACGTCGCCGGTGAGGCGGGCAAACCGCTGACCAAGGAGTCGCTGGGCGAGATCTGGGGCGATCTGTGGCTCGAGTACTACGGCGACAAGGTCACTCTCGACGACGAGTTCAAGAGCGGCTGGGCGCGGATCCCGCATTTTTATCGCACCTACTACGTGTGGGTCTATGCGACCAGCTTTGCGGCAGGAGAGGCGATCGCCGGCCGCTTCCGGGCGGGTGACGAGACCGCGGTACAGGACTACCTCGAAACCCTCAAGCTCGGCGGCAGCGTCTACCCGATGGACGCGCTGAAACGCGCCGGCGTCGACATGAACGATCCCACGGTCATCCGCGCGGTCATGAACAACTTCCGCAAGATCCTCGCCGAGATGGAGAAAATACTCGTCAAGGAATAGCCTCTGGCAAGATCAGAAAAAACCCGCGGCGCACGCCGCGGGTTTTTTCGATCCTCGTATCGTTCGAACGTTTCAACGTGAAACGTTTGAACGTTCCCACCCAACCCCCTGCCAACTATCAGCGACTACGGTCCCAGCTCATTTCAAAACGTTCTAACGTGTAACGTTCTAACGTTCTAACGATCCGTTCAGCACCTCCAGCATGAACGCGTACTCGAGCGCGGTTTTGTGGTACTTCTTGAAGCGTCCACTGACGCCGCCGTGGCCCGCCGCCGCCATCTCGATCTTGAGCAGCAGCGGGTTGTCGTCGGTCTTCATCGCTCGCAGCTTGGCCACCCACTTGGCCGGCTCGAAGTACTGAACCTGAGAGTCCTCGAGCGCTGTCGTCACCAGCATCGCCGGATAGCCCTTCGCCTCGACGTGGTCGTACGGCGAATAGGACAGCATGTAGTCGTAGTACTCACGCTGCCTGGGATCGCCCCACTCGTCGAACTCGGCAGTGGTAAGCGGAATGTCCTCGTCGAGCATGGTGGTGACGACGTCGACCCACGGGACGCGGGCGATGATGCCGGCGAAGAGCTCCGGCGCCATGTTGGACACCGCACCCATCAACAGACCGCCGGCGCTGCCACCCATGGCGAAGAGCCGTTCCGGCGCGGTGAAACCCTCCTCCACCAGGAAGCGCCCGCTGTCGATGAAGTCGGTGAAGGTGTTCTTTTTCTTGAGCAACTTGCCGTCCTCGTACCACCACCGCCCGAGCTCCTGGCCGCCGCGCACGTGGGCAATTGCGTAGACGAAACCACGGTCGAGGAGGCTCACCACGTGCGGCCGGAACCACGCCTCCATGCTCGAACCGTAGGAGCCGTAGGCGTAGAGAAGCGTCGGGTTGGAACCATCGCGCTCGATGCCCGTGCGATAGACGAGTGAAATGGGCACCTCGACGCCGTCTCGCGCCGGAGCCATCAACCGTTCGACGGAGTAGTTCGCGGCATCGAATCCGCCGCGGATCTGCTCCTGCTTCATCAAGGTTCGCTCCCGGGTAACCAGGTCGAGGTCGTAGATGGTTTCGGGGGTGTTGAGCGAGGCATAGCCGTAGCGGAGAACGGAGGTTTCGAACTCGTAGTTCTCGTCCACCCAGGTAACGTAGGCGGGCTCGTCGAACTGAACCTCGTACTCGTCGCCGCCGTCAAAGGGGATGATTCGCAGGTGGCGCAACCCGTCCCGTCGCTCGGTGACGACCATGAAGTCGCTGAAAACCTCCACGCCCTGGATGAACACGTCGTCACGACCTGGGATCAGCTCGCGCCAGTTCTCCCTGCCCGGGTTCGCGACGGGCGCCTCCATGAGGCGAAAGTTGTCGGCATCGAGGTTGGTTTTGATGATGAATCGATCCCCTGCGTGCGACACGCTGTACTCCACGTCTCGCTCGCGGGGAGCGATCATCCGAAGCTCCCCGGTAGGATCGTCCGCGTCGAGAAAGCGGAACTCCGACGCCAGGGTCTGCTCGGACTGGATCAGGATGTACTTCTCGGACCGGGTCTTCCAAATATTGACGCTGAAGATCGGATCGGTCTCTTCGTAGACCAGCACGTCCTCGGACGGTTGGGTTCCCAATCGATGCCGATAGATCTGGTACGAGCGCAGGGTCTCCGGATCCTGTTTGGCATACAACACGGTCCGGCTGTCGTTGGCCCATACGAGGTTGCCGGTGACCTCGGGGATCACGTCCGTCAAGGCCTCGCCGGTCTCCAGATCGGTGACACGAATCGTGTACTTGCGTCGCCCGACGGTGTCGACGGCCCACGCGAGCAGACGGGTGTCCGGACTCACCGCCACCCCGCGCACCGAGCAGAAATCATAACCCTCCGCAACCCGATTGACGTCGAGAATGATCTCCTCCGGCCCTTCCAATGAGCCCTCGCGCCGGCAGTGGATCGGGTACTCGAGGTCTTTCTCGTAGCGCTTGGAGTAGTAGTAACCGTCGAACAACGCCGGTACCGTCAAGTCATCCGGCTGGATACGGTTCTTGAGCTCCTCGAAAAGCTCGGCCTGGAGCTCCACGGTGGGTGCCATCACCGCCGCCGTGTATGCATTCTCCGCCTCGAGGTAGGCCAGTACTTCCGGGTTGGTCCGCTCGCGCAACCAGTAATAGTCGTCGACCCGTACATCGCCATGCATCTCGAGCTCGTGCGGTTTCTTCTCGACCATGGGCGCCACGGGTTCGGTCGGCACGCACGACATCAACAGCGCGATACTCAGAGCAACCGCAAAGAAAACCGAGATCTTCATCTATCCCCCCTCTGGCTCGGGTGCAGGCGCCCTCCACCTCTCACCATTCAGGAAGTATAGCCCGCATATCTCACCGGGTATCGGCTGCGGACGGCGAATCGCGGCGTCCCGCCGTGCTTGTCGCAAATCGTGCTCCTCG
>JAOZUP010000242.1 GCA_029938595.1 Thermoanaerobaculales bacterium
CCATGGTTTTCTTCAACTGGGCGACGATGCAAATGGCTGCCAAGATCGTGTATTACGGTCCTGGTCTGTGTGGAAAAACGTCCAATCTCAGCTACATCTACGCCAAGACCTCTCCGAACTCACGCGGTGAAATGGTTTCGCTCGAGACCGAATCCGATCGCACGCTCTTCTTCGACCTCCTGCCGATCGAGGTGGGAACCATCGGTGGTTTCAAGACTCGTCTCCAGCTGTACACTGTGCCTGGCCAAGTCTTCTACAACACAACGCGAAAGCTCGTGCTCAAGGGTGTTGATGGGTTGGTTTTCGTGGCTGATTCGCAACGTCCGATGCGCGAGGCCAACATTGAAAGCTTCGCCAGTCTTGTCGAGAATCTCAAGGAGTTTGGGCTCGAGCCATCAGAGATCCCAATCGTCCTCCAATTCAACAAGCGCGATCTGAGCAACATCCTCACGATCGACGAACTCAACGCCGACCTCAACCCGGACGCCGCGTTCCCATTCCAAGAGGCCTCGGCCGTCAACGGCGATGGCGTCATCACAACCCTCAAAGAGATCACCAAGATCACGCTCAAACACCTGAAGTCGCGGATGTCCGCCCCGGAGACAGCCGCCAAGAAGGGTAAAGTCGGTGCGCCGACCGCCCGGCCGGTCAAGCCGCCGCGGCCTGCACCCTCGATATCCGCCGAATCTCTCGCCCGCGCCGCCGCGGAGGGAGCCGGTGACGAGGAGCACGAGGCACCGGCGGAAGCTGTATCGGCAACCACGGATGCGCTGACGGAGGCTGGGCCGCCTCCTGACGGGCCCCCGACCAGCCCTCAGCCTCAAGACGTCGAACCTGCCGCCGCCGAAATTGTCGAGCCGGTAGATCCGGTCGAAAAAGAAGCTGCGGAGCCATTCCCTGATGCAGAGGTTACCGAGATCACCGGAGAATCGCCGGACGTGGGGACTCTGACTGAGGACTCCGAGGTCATCGAGGTCGAGTTCGACACCGAATCCCGACCCGGCCTGGAACCTCCACCTCCGGTCAAACGTGTCCACGTCAGCAATCAGATGGACATCCTCGCCGAGCTCGATGGGCTGCGGAAGCAGGCGACCATGGCCAACGGCGGTCACAACTTCAAAGCAACGACTCCGGACCTCGACCTCGATTCGCTGCTTTCCGCCGGTACCGGCGATACAAGGGAGCTGAAGCGAAAAGTCGACCAGGCCCTGAACTCGGACATTTTCAAGAACATGCGAGGGCTGCAAGTGGCGGTCCGCATCCAAGACGAGGGCGGCGACACCATTCACACATTCGATCCGGTTTCTCTCGAGGTGGAGAACGCAGAATCGCTCAAGAAGCTGTGCCTCAGATTCTCGCTCGATCTGGAAAACATCCGTTGAGCCTATTCGGCGTTCGATCGGCCGCCCGCCTATTTTTTGTCGGGGCGTTGGCGCTGATCATCGCATCATGCAGCTCCTCTACCAAACCATCGACCGAGCTGACGACCGCAGCCGCATACCGTCCTGAAATGCACCTCGATTGGGAGGAGCTGGCCCGGGAGAGGGCGGACGCGTTCATGGCATCGGCTCAGCAGCTGCAGGCGGAAGGACGGTCCCAGGAAGCGATGAACCGGGCGGACGAGGCACTGTGTGAGGTGCTGGCCACCCCACCGGGGTACCGGTTCCGGCCCGAGTACCTGGAGTATCTCGCCGAGCTCATCGACGAGGCGGATGATATAGAGGCCTCGATACTGCCGATGAACTGGGAGCTGGACACGACCGAAGAACTCGTGATCCTACCCCCGATCGATCTCTTCGTCGACGACGGTCCCGGAGAGGTGGTCGTCGAGGATGGTCAACTGCCATCAAGCGATTTCCCGCTGGTCCTCAACCAGCCCGTGGAGAGCTTTCTCGAGGCAATGGCCGGTTCCAGCGAGTACCACCAACGAATCGAGGTCGGGCTCGGGCGTGCAGGCACCTATCTGCCGATGATCCGCGCGGAACTCGCACGCGCCGGCTTGCCCGAGGATCTTTCATACCTTCCCCTCATCGAATCGGCCTTCTCGCTCAAAGCCTACTCTCGGGCACGCGCGCATGGCATGTGGCAGTTTATTTCCTCCACCGGACGCTATTACGATCTCGAGATCGGGTCGCTCATCGATGAACGGCGCGATCCGGTTCGCTCCACTGAGGCCGCGGTCGCCTATCTGAGCGACCTGCACGACCAGTTCAATGACTGGTACCTGGCCCTGGCGGCCTACAACTCCGGTGCCGGAAACGTACGACGAGCCGTTCGCCGCTCGGGAAGCACCGACTTCTGGGTTCTCCGGCGATACCTCCCTCGCGAGACCCGAAACTACGTACCTGCGTTCATCGCCTCGGTCATCGTCGCCAAGAACCCGGCGCGGTACGGCTTCACACCGCCACAGGAGACCCCCTGGAACTACGACCACATCGAGGTTCCCGATGCTCTCGACCTGCAGTTCATGGCGTCAGAATCCGGCATTCCGCTCGATGATCTGCGCGAGCTCAACCCCGCCATCCGACGTGACCTGACGCCGGCGCGGGGGACCACCACCCTTCGTCTTCCATCCGGAACGGCTGCCGATGCGCAGGCGGTCCTCGACTCGAACCCGCGCGACACGTGGGCGCCGCGAATGATCCACATCGTCCGTGAGGGTGACAACCTGTATGTCATCGCGCAGAAGTACGGTTCGAGCGTCAGCGCGATCCGTCAGGCCAACGGACTCCGAGGCAGCCTGATCCGTCCGGGTCAGAGCCTCGTAGTTCCCCGCTTCGGCACGAGCACCCAGATCGCGCGCCAACAGCCGCTGCGAACCGGTGATGATGGATCCTACGTGGTGCAGCGGAACGACACTCTGTGGGACATTGCTCGCGGGTTCTCGATTACGGTGGATAGCCTGTGCGCCGCCAACGGTCTTGCCCGTAACCAGGTGATCCGGCCCGGCCAGCGACTGACGATCCCGGACGGCGCATCGTATTCGGCGCCAGCGCGCCCCTCAACCGGCAACGATCTCACCGCATCGACCCACACGGTACGTTCCGGCGACACGCTGTACGACATTGCCCGCGCCAACGGCGTCACGGCCACCGCCCTGCGCCGCGCCAACGGGTTGTCCAGCTCCCGCATCTACCCCGGCAAGGTACTGAGGATCCCGGCCCCGGTTGACAAGGCGGCCCCATCTCGTACCGCGAGCGCGCCCAACACCTACAGGGTCCGGAAGGGCGACACCTTGTCCGACATCGCCCGCCGCTTCGGCGTCTCGACCTCCGCCCTGCGCCGCGCCAACGGCCTCTCGACCTCTCGCATCTACCCCGGCGACGTCCTCCACATCCCAACATCCCAAGCCAAGGGCTGAAAAAGAATTCGGAATTCTGAATTCGGAATTACCCGCACCCATTTTTGAACCGCAAAGACGCCAAGAACGCAAAGGCCACCCACCCATCCGCTGAACCACAGAGACACAGAGAGTCCCACTCCAGACTCCACTTCACGGCGAGGTCCCGGCCGTCGTCGGACGACGGTCGGGGACCGCTGGACCGGGCCATCGCTCCGAACGCACACGTTCGTCGCGGTGGCCCGGTCCAGCGGCCTGCGCTCTCGAAGAGCACAGCCCTCGCCACTTCTCCTCCCCTGCTGTTGGGTGGATGGCGCAACAACTTCCAAAAATGAGAACGGGCAGGCGGAACCGACGCGCCGCAGGCGTGTCGGCCGGTGGGAAGGACAGCGACGACGGACGCTTGCGTCTGGAGTTGACGTGCTTCCCACCGGTGGTCGGCGATCGCCAGATCGCCGACTGTTCCGCCGTCAATCCACGGTACCGCTTATCCGTTTCTGTGGGATCTTCCTTGCGTTATCTGCGTGATCTGTGGGCAAATTGCGATGGGTGGGTGGCGTTCGAGTCTTCGTGCCTTCGTGTTTGCGATGTTCTCTGTGTTTGTTCTCTGTGTTTCTCTCTGTGTCTCTGTGCCTCTGTGGTTTACGGGGCGGTTCGGCGAGGCTGTTACAATCCTGGGCCCGTACCGGGTGAGGGAGTGAGTGGATGACGGAGACCGTTGAGATCAGGCCGGATTTTGCCGAAGCGCTGCAGACCGAAAACTGGGATCGAGTCGAGGAGCTGTGGCTGGAAGCGCTCGATGCGTCGCCAATCCCCACCGCCGAGCTCTTCGAGGTTCGGCGCCTTATCTGGAAGGCCGGCCGGAAAAACCTCGCCCGCACCCTTCTCGATCTCCTCACTGAGTCTCTCGAAGGATCCGGTGCGGCGGCGGACGCCTTGGACGCCCTCGGCGAACTCACCCGGCTGGCCGAAAAGAAACCCTCCCCAGAGCTGCTCGAGCGTCTAGTCCGCGGCCTGAGAAACGCACGCGCCGACAGTCCTTCGCTGGCGGCCGTTCTCGAACATCACCCCATCGTCACCGCCCGACGGCCGCTCGAGGAGCTCGAGATTGCCAAGTGTTGGCTCGATAATGATCTCGGAACCGTGGTCGAGGTCGTCGGCAAGGGCGTCGGTCGAGTGGTGGGCCTCAACCTCCAACTCGAGAACATCAAGGTGGATCTCGGTGGAACCCGTCCGGTGTCGGTTCCCTTCGGAGCGGTCAGACGGTATCTGCGGCCCCTGCCCGAAGGCGATTTTCGCCGGCGAAAGGTCGAGGACCCGAAGAAACTCGCAGCGCTCGTGGAGCAGGCCCCTGGCGAAGCTCTTGTTGAGGCACTGGAGAGTCTCGACGGGCCGTCAGACGTGGCCGCTATCAAGGCTGCTCTCGAAGGCATGGTGCCGGCCTCCCGATGGACATCCTGGTGGGCCAAGGCGCGCAAACACCCACGGATTCTGAGTTCGGGCTCAGGCTCACGCCTACGCTACGCCGTGAGCCACAGCGCTGAAGGTGCCGATGAGGCGCTTCTCGACGAACTTCGAGCCGCGCCTCCTGCCAAAAAGCCGGTCGCCGCGCGGCGCCTCGCCGATCGCGGAAGCGAAGCCGCTCGGGCAGCCGCGGCGGTCCTCGAAGAATCTCTCGCCGAAATCGAGACATCAAATCCAGGTCTTGCGTGGTACACCTCCGGGATCCTCGCCGGGTTGCCGGGCGGCGCCGAGACCGCGGACTCCTGCCGACGGCGACTGCTCGCGAACGCCGACCCGCTGGCCCTGCTGGCGGGGGTGAGCGACCGCAGCGCCCGTGCCGACGCCCTGGATGCCCTAGTAGACTCTCATCCGGAGAGTTGGCCCGAGATCTGGAGCGACTGGTTCCTGCATGAAGACAACGCCCACCTTTTGGGCACAATCGCCGGCCGTCTCGAAGCCGATGGACACTCCGACTTCGTTGACCAGGCACTCGAGGCGATCTTCCGTAACCACAACAACCATCCCGCGCAGTTCATCTGGGCCTGCGAGGCGATGACCGAGGAGGATTGCCCCGAGATCGTACGCGCGCGTATGACGCCGTCACTGCTCGAGAAACTACCCGACACCATCACGCGCAAGGAGTTTTCGGGGTTTCGGGGACGAGCCAAAGCTCTGCTCGACGGCGGCCGGGTGGCCATCCGGCTGCTGATGGAGTCGGCAAACTCCCAACAGGCATCACGGTTCAGCCAGAGGATCTCCCGCATCGACACGGTGGAACCGCAGCGAGCACGGTTGGTGGAGCAAGCGGCCGCGCAGCGGCAGCAGGCGCCGACCACCCATGAGGAGCCGGTACTGGCCGCCTCCCGCGCCGCGATCGAGGACAAGCGAGAAGAGCTTCGCTCACTCCTCGAGGTGGAGATCCCCAAGACACTCAAGGGCATCAACGCGGCCGCCGCCGAAGGCGATCTGCGTGAGAACTTCGAGTACCACATGCTCCGTGACCGCCAGGAGCTGCAATCGGCGCGGGCCGCCAAGCTCCAGGAGGATTTGGCGGTGGTGAGAATTCTCGAGCCCGGTGCCGCCGACACCTCGGCCGTCAACATCGGCACTCTCATCCACCTCGAGGCGGCGAGTGGGGAACCGCTCGAGCCCATCACCATCCTCGGCGCATGGGATGCCGATCTCGACCGGCAGGTCTTTGCTAACGGTTCTGACCTCGCGCAACGCCTGCTCGGTAGCGCGGTCGGAGACAAGGTCGAGGTCGTGGAAGGTATCGCAACCATCACCCGCATCGAGGCGTGGACAGGCACGGAGTGAATTCTCAGTTCTCAATTCTCAATTTTGAATTCCTACCCGCCAATTTTTGAACCGCAAAGACGCAAAGATCGCAAAGCCCGCCCCGCTCGCTGAACCACAGAGACACAGAGGCCCAGAGAGCGCACAGAGCCATCGCAAATTGCCCACAGATCACGCAGATAACGCAGATGGCCGTTCTCAAGACTCGAGCATGTGGCGAGGCGGAACCGACGCGCCCCGGGCGCGTCGTCCGGTGGGCAGCCCGGCTGCGACGACCGCTCGCGTTCGGAGCAGGCGGGCTTC
>JAOZUP010000243.1 GCA_029938595.1 Thermoanaerobaculales bacterium
ACGTCGACCTCGTTGGCGAACTCACCCGACCGAATCTGCTCGTTGGAGATCGTTGCAAGCGGAAACTCGTAGTTCTCGAGCACGAACCGGGTCCATCCTTCGTCCATGCTGGCCACCCACGGCTTGAAGAGACCAACCCGCGCGCTGCCGACTCGCAGCAGTTCGGTGTCGGGAGCGTTCGCCAGTGGGACCACTGGCACGTTGAGCTCGTTGGCGATGTCAGCCAATGTGGAAGTGTCGACGTCGTTGCTAGATAGGTAAATGTCGCCGCGGTTGCTGGCCTCCGTATCAGCACCGAGACGGTGGACCTTCAGTCCTTCGGCGAGAAGCCGGTTGATTGCCGGGTAGGCACTGTCGCTGGCGGCTGGAATCAAGTGACCCGCGGCGGCCTGATCGATCTGCGGGCGCGGCCAGTTGGCCTCGACAAGGGGTTCGATCGATGTTTCGAGGGGTTGAGATACCTCAACGATCTTCACACCCATGGCCAACGGAAGAGACCACGACGCCACGTCGTAGGGCTCCAGGATCCCACCGTCGGTCGCGTTCCTGACCTCGGGGTACCGCTGAGGCCGCAGCATGGTCAACAAAAAGGGCCGGTAGGGCTGCGCCGCCGGGATCACGGTGGTGCCGGCAGGGTAGATCGAGTAGCCGGTCTGGAGTGGTTCGGAAGCCTGCGCTACCTCGACCCCGTGCCGAAGCATGAGATCCACGAGCTTGGCGGCAGCGACCGGGTCGTGCTGGTCGGGCGGAATGACAAACGCGTAGGGCGGATTCGTAGAACCGTTGCTGATGGACCAGCGTGCCATCCTGTTCACGTTGCCGAGGATCGAGGCGCGGTTTTCCGCGTTCGCTTCGAGGTAGGCCCAGGTGGCGACAAGTTCGTACTCGACGATGTCGCGCAGGCGCCACCACCCACCCTGCCAGGGTGACGGGAAGTTTGACCGTCGTCCGTACTCGGGCAGGCCCTTTCCTCCGCCGCGGAGCTCGCCGTGATCAACGTAGATGGGGCTGGCGATGCGGGCGCTGGCGACCTCGGTCAAGAGACCTGTGACGTTTTTCCACCATGCCGTGTTGCGGGTCGCGCCGGGCCAATAGCTGTCAAAGATCATGTTGTGGCCGACTCCGGTTTTGCCGGCTTCTTCCAATCGAAAGCTCATGTTGGTGCCGAGAACGTCGGCCAGGCGAAAGATCAGTGAGTGGACCTCCGGGTTGAGGGGGTCGGTCTGCGGCGGCACGAACATCCGGGGCCCGGTGGAGCCCATCTGGTGCTCATCGAGGAACACCTGTGGAAACCACCGGTGGTAGAGCACGTCGTTGACGACCTGCGTCTCCTTCTGCGTCAACATGTAGAAGTCGCGGTTGTTGTCATGGCCCACGTAGTGTTGGTAAAGCCACGGCATGTGGCCGCCCTCGAAGTCGGTGCCGAGCCACTTGTTGTACCAGTCGACGACCATCAGCTGGCCATCGGGGTTGATGGACGGCATGACCAGCAGCACGACCTCGTCCATCCATGCCAGCTTTTCCGGGTCCTCGGTGGTCGCGAAGTCGTGGACGAACTCTGTCACCATCTGGGTGCTGCCGACCTCGGTCGAGTGGATCGAACAGGTGACCAGTGCGATGACCTTGCCCTCGTCCACCAACTGCTGCGACTTCTCAGGACTGAGGTCACCCGGTTTGGCGATGAGGCGGGCGATCTCGCGCAGTCGCTCCAAATTGGCTTGGTTTTCCTTTGAGGTGAGAACCACCACCTTCATCGGGTTGTCGAGGGTGGAGCGCCCGGCATCCTCGATCGAGACGCGGTCCGATGCGGCGGCCACCGTATCGAGATAGGAGAGCACCTCGGGGTAGGGGATCAGCTTTTGATCAGCGCCGACTTCGTGCCCGAAGACCTCCGCTGGAGTCGGGATGGTGATCTCGGCCATGGCCGGACTGTTCAACAACAGAATCAGTGCCGCAAATAGAACCCTCATCATGCCTCCTCGGAGAAACCCCTCCACGCCGTCGAATGATTGTAGAGCAGCCAACGTGGGCTTGAGGAGGTTAGGGAGTTAGGAAGTTAGGGAGTTAGGCCGGTCATCGACCTAACCTCCTAACCTCCTAACTTCCTCACCCCTAACCTCATGTCCCCACGCCCCGGACGCGGGTTGGAAACCGGACGACCGCCAAGTAGACTGTTACGGTTCGATGGGAGGTGACCATGGCTCACAAAGACATGCGAGGCGGCAACTACGCGGCGGAACTGCAACCGAAGGAAATCTACAAGGACCGCCGTCGGCGGCTCGCTGAACGCTTGGGTAAAGGAACAGTGGTGCTGTGGGGGGCGGGAGACGACCGTGGCTATGGCGATGTCGGCACCTTTCGCCAGAGCTCGAGCTTTTTCTACCTGACCGGGGTCGAGCTTCCGAACGCCGTCATGGTGCTGCGTCCGGAGGAGGGTGGTGATCTCCTCTTCCTGCCGCCGCGCAACCCCAATGTCGAGCAGTGGACCGGCCCCAAGTGGGGCCCCGGTGAAGAGGCCGCATTAGAACTCGGTTTCGACGAGGTTCTGTCAACCCAACCGAGCGAGATCGTGTTGGATTCGCGCCGGCGGCCGGTTCCCGGCCTCGAGGGTCGTCTGCAGGGTTGGCTCTCCGAGTCCGACGCCGTGCTGTGGACCGACTTTGCTGGGGTGGCGAGCGGTGCGCCGCTGCCGCCGACCCATCGCTTTGTTGCGAGTCTCCGCGATCGGCTCCCCTCGTTTGCGGTGAAGGACCTGAGCGGCGCCCTGGGCGAGCTGCGGGTCGTCAAGGACGAGGGCGAGATCGCCCTTATGCGCAAGGCGATGGCGGCGACGATTGCGGGGCACAGCCGGGCCGCCGGGGTCCTCACCGCCGGTATCGGGGAGGGCGTAGTGGATGGTGCGGTGTACGCGGCCTTTCGCGAGGCCGGTGCGGAGGGGGTTGCCTTCCCGTCCATCGTCGGCTCCGGCTACAACGCCACCACCCTCCACTACGACCAGAACGCCGGCACCTGCGCCGACGGCGAGTTGGTGGTGGTGGACATCGGCGCCCGCTGGGGCTACTACTGCGGAGATCTTACCCGGACATATCCCGCCAACGGGCGCTTCTCTGATCGTCAGCGGGAGATTTACGACCTGGTGCTCGAAGCGCACGACCGGGCCGCCGAGGGAATGCGGCCGGGAGTCTCGATCTTCGATCTGCGCAAGATCGCCTACGGTATTTTCGAAAACTCCAGCATCCGTGACTCTCAGGGTGAGAGCCTGGGCCAGTACTTCATCCACGGTCTCGGCCACCACCTCGGCCTCGACGCTCACGACCCGGGCTCGGACGAGGCACCGCTCGAGCCGGGCATGGTGATCACCAACGAGCCGGGGATCTACATTCCGGACGAGGCGCTTGGGGTGCGAATCGAAAATGACTTTCTCATCACCTCGGATGGCGCCGAGAACCTCTCATCGGAGCTGCCGACCGCCGCCGAGGAGATCGAGGCGATGATGAGGGCGGGCTGACGGTTGAATTAGGAATTAGGAATTAGGAATTAGGAATGCCGGCCACCCACACACGGAGAAACCGCAGATCACGGTTTTTTGCGCTGGGTGGCCTTTGTGCCTTCGTGTCTTCGTGCTTGCGACGTGGGTGGGTGGGCGCCTCTACGATTGTTTGAGCTCACAGCGGCGATATACTCCAGACAATGAAACACTCCTCATCCGGCAGGTCGCCGCTGGTCAACTGGCTCCTCGCGCTGACTGCGGTTGCTGTGTGTGGACCGTGGCCGGGCTGGATGCCGTCGCCGATCGCGGTGCTCGGAGTGTGTGGCGGGCTGTTGCTCCTGGCTCGTCCTCGGGGCCGTCAGATCTGGCCGTGGTTGGCGGTGGCGATCGCCGTTGTGGTCGCCGTGTGGCCTACGTCCGGGGACCCCGATCCGGAGCGTCTCGTGTCTCAGCTCGACCGGCATTGCCGGGGCATGTTGGCGACAGGGGAGGGACTCGCAGCTGAACCGGAACTGCTACGCGTGCTCGGTGCGGCCGGTGAAGCGGTGGATCCGGCGCTTCCCTTTGCGGTACTCCATCGAGCCGCGCGAGGATTTCCCGGGAGAACGATATATCTCGCCGACGACCGCGGTCGGGTGGTTGCTTGGGGCGGTGCAGGCAGCTTCTTCCCGTGGGACGTCCGCCCGCTGGGACAGCGCCATTGGGGTATTTCGTGGTCGGTTGGAAGTGCCGATCTGTGGTTGAGAGAACCGCTTTTGGTCGACGGTCGGCTGGTCGGTGCCATCGTCATTTCGGACCACAGTCAATTGGCAGCCGGCCGCGTGTGGGGTATGCGCGCAACCGGGAACCGCGACATCAGGATAGGAAACAGCCCATCAGATGAGATCCTGGTGCGGGCAACCAACAGCCCGGGCGTCGAGGTGCCGGTTTCTGCTGTAGAGGGACGCGACGACGCCGGGCTCGACCTGCGCCGCCTCGGATGGTTGCTGCTGGCCGCGACGGCCCTGGTCTTCGAACCGCGAATCGCCTGGCTGGTGGTGGGGGTCGCTGGAGCCTCGCTGCATGCGGCCGACTCGGCCCCGTCCACTGCGGTTGTGGTGGTTCTCCTGTTACTGGCCGGTGCGTCAGTCGCCAGAATCGCGCGCACTCTGCCGCCCGTTTGGTCGCGCGCGGTCGGGGCCATCTCCCTTATCGGCGCCGCGGCCCTGTCGGTTGCGGCCTCGCCGGCGAGTCGATTCGCCTGGTTGCCAGAGCATCTGCTGCGTCCGGGATGGGGCGGTGTCTGGATGGTCGCCCTGGCATGGCTGTTGATCGGGTCGTTGGGTGTGAACCGAGAGTCGTTCACGCTTGCCCGGCGTCTCTGGGTGGCGGCGGCGCTGGCAGTGCTCGGCCTCGGTCTGTATCTGGTCCGAATTCCGGTTGAGCTGGAGCGTTTCGGAGGCGAAAACCATCGAGTCGTGCTTCCCCGAGAGGGCCCGACGATGGCCGAACTGCTGCCGACGAACTCTTTTAATTGCCGGCTGGACGATTTGGCGGCAGTGTTGGCGAATCGCTGGCGGCTGGCGGACTGGCAGACGCCGTCGGAGCTCAGGGTGTTGGACGATGAGGGTTTCGAGATCTCGCGTTGGGGTGACCTCTCACCCGCCAGGGAGAATTTCCGGTTGCTCAGGAGCTGGCGGTTGGATCATCCGGAAGGCCGCACGCTGGAGCTGCTGGTGGCGACCGAACCGTGGAGTCTATTACGGGATTGGCGCACCGAAATTCCGCTCGAGGATGCGAGCGAGAGCGAGGTGTGGTCTGCGGCGCTCACCCGTTCCGGAGAGGTCGCGGCCAGCATCCATCCGGAGATTTACAACCTCGATGCCATACAGGCCGGCGAGCTCTTCCACGCGGGCGGCGGGTGGGCCAGGGTTCAGGTCGGCGGTCTGCGCCGCCTGGCTCGGGTGTGGCGGCAGGAACAGTGGCTGGTTGTCGCGGTATCCCATTTCCCCTCGACCTCGGACTGGGTGGTGCGCTCCGCGATCGCCCTGTTGTGGGCCTTCCTCGGAACCCTTGTCGCGCTGCCGCCGACGATCGGGAAACAACACCTTTCCACCTTCGGCGGCCGTCTCCGTCTGCTGGTTGCCGGGGGGGTCGTCGTGCCGCTGGCGGTGCTGACACTGTTCCTCCACCAGAGGATCACGGCCCAGGAGGCGAGTCTCGAGCAGGCGCGCGGCCTCGAGGCGCTGCGGGCGGCCAGATATACCGCAGTTCACCTCGGCGGGGGCTTTGCGGTGGACGATGAGCTAGCACATTGGCTGGCGGCCGGTTGGGGTGGCGAGGTCTCGCTGTGGGAGGGAATCGGCCTGGTGGCGGCGTCCCGTCCGGATCTGGTGAGCATGGGTACTCTGCCGCAGCTGCCGGAGGCGACCGCGTTTCCGCCGTTTCTGGTCGGTAGAGACGACCCGATGGTCCTTCGCTGGCACGGCGGGCTGGTCGCGGCGGGACCGGTGGATCTTCAGGGGAGGCGGTTGCTCCTCCATCTCTACCGTTCCGACCCGGTTCGAGTCGGATCGGATCTGGGGGCCGTGGACTGGTTGCTCACGGGTGCCCTTCTCTCGGCCCTCCTGGCGGTGGTTCTCACCACCCGGATCGAGGCAAGGCTGAGTAGCTCCCTGCGCGAGCTTGTCACGCTGGCGCGCCGATTGCTCGACGGCGAGCCGGTCGGGACGCTTCGACGCCCCCGCGAGACGGACCTGGCCGAGGTCCTCGATGCCGTTGGCTCGATGAACGAGGTCGTTCAGCAGCGCGAGCTCAGCTTGCGCCACCAGGAAGAGCTGCTGCGAATCACGCTCAAGACCCTGGAACCTGCGGTGGTTGTGCTCGAGCCGGATGGGACCGAACGTTTTGCCAATCCCAGCGCCCACCAGTTTCAGGAGGAGTACGGCGATCTCTTCCTCGAA
>JAOZUP010000244.1 GCA_029938595.1 Thermoanaerobaculales bacterium
CTCGAACGCCACTGGAGGTCCATGGCAGGATGCAAGATGCCAGATACCGGATACCGGATACCGGATACCAGATCGACTCATCCACCGCTTGACATCATGAAGATGTAGGTTCACGATCTCGCCGCATCTGGCATCTGGCATCTGGCATCTGGCATCTGGCATCTGGCATCTGGCATCTGGCATCCGGCATCCGGCATCCGGCATCACTCCCCGTCCGCCTCCCTCAGCATTCGCGCCGCGTCCTCGGGCGGTGTGGGGTTGATGGCGATGCCGGAGCCGATCTCGAAACCACCGGTGCGGGTGATGCGAGGTACGAGTTGGAAATGCCAGTGGTAGTCATGCCCCAGGGTCGACCAATAGTCCGGGTGGCCGGGACGAGGGTGGGGACTGGGGGCGGTGTGGAGGACTAAATTGTAGGCCGGGTTGTTGAGGAGTGCGCGCGTCCTGCGCAGGAGGTCGCGGAGGATCGCCGCCAGACCGAGGAGAACTTCGTCGGTGGCAAGGGCGAAGTCGTGGTGGTGCTCTCGCGGGAGAATCCAGGTCTCGAACTGGGAAGTCGCAGCGTATGGCGCAAGGGCGAGAAAACGGTTGGTCTCGAGGCAAATGCGCTCGCGGAGGCGAAGCTCCTGACGGATCATGTCGCAGAACAGACAGCGCTCAGTGCGGTTGAAATGCTCGCGGGCGGAGTTGAGCTCCCGGACCACCACGGTGGGGATGATCGGAGTGGCGATGAGCTGTGAGTGAGCATGAGCGACCGAGGCACCGGCCTCGCGGCCCTTGTTCTTGAAGATCATCACGTAACGCAGTCGGGTATCGCGGCGCAGGTCGAGAAGGCGTGCGCGGTAGGTTTGGAGAACCAGCAGAATTTCCTCTATATCGAGGTCGGCCAGCTCGACATTCGTTTCCGGAGTCTCGACGATGATCTCGTGGGCGCCGATGCCGCTCACGGTGTCGTTGAGGCCCACCGCTTCCCGAACCACATCGCCCTCGACCCTGAGAACCGGAGACGAGTCGGCAAATACCCGCACCTGCCATCGGTCACCGCCTTTCGAGGACGGAACCCGGTAAATCTCCGGGGGTGTTTCCGCCTCGTTGCCCGGTGCGAAAGGGTCCTTCTCGGGGGACACAACGTCCGGGCTGCCCGGGTCGTCGTCTCTGCCCGGAAATCCCTCGCGATCGGGCGAGATGATCGTCCAGCTGTGTTTGATCGGGCAGTAGCGGAGTGCCGACCCGGATAAATGTTCCACCGGTTCATCGCTGTGGATCTTGAGCGGATTTGCGAGATCGATGGGCGGCTCGATGCCGGCCTGGTCGCACGCGTCAGCCAGGTGCTTGCGGAAGATCTCGTCATACAGGGGTGCGAGCTCGGTCGGATTGTCGTCACCGAGCCACCAGAACCAGTCGGAGCCTTCCGCCAACAGAAGTGACGGCGGTTGTCCGCCGCCCGCCTCCTCGATGGCACCTCGTACCTCGGTCAGCACCTCCCAGGCGTGGGTCTTTTCAGGGTGGCCGATCCAGGTGGCGAAGACCGAGTTGATCCACGAACCGGGGTGGAGGCGGTCGAGGACGGCTGGCTCGCTGCTTGCGGCCACCTCATCGAGAGTAGCGGGCGCCAGCTCCGGCGGGCCATCGTCGAGGCGCTGCATCAGCTCGCGCAGAAACCGGCCCCCACCCTCGGGATAGTGAAGCCACGGGTTCTCACCATCCAGGGCGATGACGATGTTGCCCTCGTTGGGGAGGGTGCGGGCGAGGTCCTGCAACTCGCCGACAAACGAGGCGGCTGCTTCGCCCTCGTTGTCCCAACGGCCGTACTGGAACCCGATGGCGTCCGACAGCCGTCGATCGCGAAAGAACAGCGTCGGGCCGCCTTGGGTGAGGCGCCACGAGCGGTAGAGTTCGGCGGCGGTGCTGTTCCCGTCGCGGAGAGATCGATCGAGACTGCGTTCAAGGATACCTTCGTCGGTGACCAGCCAGCGCACTCCTTGGTCGCCGAAAATAGCCACCGCATCCTCCGAAACCGAGCCCTCGGGCGGCCAACACCCGGTGGTGGGAAAGCCGTGATCTCTCATGAATTCGAGACCGCGGGCAAGCTGCAACCGGGCGTCCTCGGGATGGCGGAAGACCGGCACCTGGGGCGCTGGATGGGGTGCCCAGCTCGCGGCAACCACGCCGGAGTCGATCAGCAGGGGCATGATGGGGTGGGCATATGGGCTGGTCGCGATTTCGATATTCGGCAGGGTGGCAATTCGGCGCCACAGGTCCACGAGCTCGCCGGGTTGGGCCTGGAGCCAGTCGACCATCTGGCAGTGATCGGCGACGCGGAAGTTTCGGCCGCGGTCGTAAAGCGGCTTCAGGCGATCATCGGTCCATGCCTGCTCGCCGGCATGAGCGAGTACGAAGAGGATCTGGAGGTCGCGCAGGTCGGCGGCATTGAAACGGCGGTCGAGGCGTCGCATCGGATCGGCGCCGGATCGACCTTGCGCGAGCTCGGCGAGTCTCGGATAGCGGGCGAACTGCCGTGGATTGACATGGAAGGCCCAATCCACCAGTACCTCGCGCTGGCCAGTGCTGAGGTCGGCGGCCGGCGTGATGACCGCCTCCAAAACCGGGTCGGTGACGGTGCCGTCGATGTATGCCAGAAGTTGTTCGAGAAGGGTGGGGACGATGTTGACTACCTGGCCGGGCCCGCCGGTGACCTCGATTGCCCGCGCCAGGGTGGTGTACGCGCCGCCCGAATGCAGAGCCGTCCATGGAGCGTGCGATATGCCGTCCGCCGTGCGGTAGGCGGGCTGGTGGAGATGCCAGAGAAATGAGACGGTTGCCATAGGTGATTTACTCGGATGGGTCGTAACGGCTGTCCGACGCCATGTCCTCTCCGTACTCCTCATCGGTCGTGAAAAGGGCCGGCTTGTCGTTGCCGCATGTGGTACAGACCGCTTCGCTGATCCGTCCGTCCTTCCATTCAAATACGTAGACCGGGTTGTCGCACTCGTTGCAGATGATGAATTCCGGTTCAGACATTTTCACCTCCCCGCGGCAGACTCCATTGTCGCTCCGATCAGGGAAGCTGTCACGCGGAGGTTAACCAGTTCATAGTTAATAGTTGAGAGTAAAGAGTTTCGAGTTCAGGTCTGTGGCCAATACAGTGGCGATAAACTCGCAACTCAGCCTCCTGCAAAATTCCTGTCATCCTGAGCGAAGCGCCCCGGTTGGGGCGCGTAGTCGAAGGATCCCCCGAAGATAGAGACAGGCTGCATAACAGCACTTCCAGACTTCAGGGGATCCTCCGACGTCGGCGTCACTGCGTGACGCCTCCGCTTCCAATGACATCGGTGGGACTGTCGGTCTGAGGAGCACCAAACCCGTCAGCTCGCTATCGGTATCGCTATCGGTATCGCTATCGAATGACCGGATTGGTACGGGGCCCGTCGATAGCGATTGCGATACCGATAGCGATAGCGATCACGGGCCGGCTACCCGTTGTCATTTCTTGTATTGTCGGCCCGAAGGGCCATGGAAGGCTCAGGATGACAGGTATCCGGTATTTGCAGGAGGCTGGACTCATATCTCAACTCTTAACTCTCTTCTTCTTGCTTGGGATCTCGATGTCCAGCAGGTCGATCAATTCCCTGCGGTCGAGCCTGGCGATCACGTCCTCGGTCGGAGCCACCACGCGTTGGATGAGGTCGATCTTGGACCGAATCAGCTCGTCGATCCTCTCCTCGATCGTGTTGCGGGTAATCAGTTTGAATACCTGTACAAACCGCCGCTGGCCGATGCGGTGCACGCGGTCCGTAGCCTGATTTTCCTTGGCCGGGTTCCACCATCGATCGAAGTGGAGGACCACTGAAGCGCCCGTGAGATCGATTCCGACGCCGCCAGCAAGGAGGCTCGCGAGAAGCACACGCTCGTGCTGCTCCGAGTTGAAGCGGCGGATGATGCGGCCTCGGTTGCGGGTTTCGCCGGTGAGGACCAGGTGCTCGATCTTCTGTCGTTCCAGGCGCCTGGTGAGAATCTCGATCATTTTCACGTATTGTGAAAAGACGACGACCTGAAGCCCTCCGTCGAGGGCCTCGTCGAGGATCTCATCGAAGATCTCGATTTTTGCCGATTCGCCGGCTGTGCCCCCCTCCTTTTCAACGAGATCGGTGTGGTCGCAGATCTGTTTGAGGCGGGTCAGAAGGGCGAAGATATGCATGTACGGGATATCCGACTCTTCATTCTGAAGGAGCCTGACGATGTCGGCGGAGCGTTCGCTGTGGATGCGCCGGTACAGCGCTTCCTGCTTGGGAAGCAGGCGGCAGTAGCGGATATCTTCGACCTTCTCAGGCAGGTCGGACAACACTTGTTCCTTGATCCGGCGCAATGTCAGGACACCGAGCCGCTGCCTGAGGACGTGGAGCTGGTGGTGAGAAGGATCACGGTGTGTTGCCCTGAACTCGCGCTCCGATCCCAGATATCCCGGCACGATCAGATCCACCACCGACCACAGCTCGAGGAGTCGGTTCTCGAGAGGCGTTCCGGTAAGCGCCAGCCGGAACCTCGCGGGAACCTTACGTGCGGCACGCGCCGCCTTAGTGCGGGGATTCTTGATTCGCTGGGCCTCGTCGAATACCGCAACCGCCCATTCGTGCTCGATGAGTTCTTCGGTTGAGCGAAAGAGAATATCGTAGGTGGTGAGCACTACGCCCCCGCCGTCGAGGTCCTCGAGTGAGCGTGAGGGACCATGGAAGAGCCGCACGTTCAAATCGGGCGCGAAACGCTCGAGAAGGGTGTGCCAGTGCTCGAGAACACCGCGTGGGCAGACTACCAGGCTCTGCGTTTTCGGGTCTCTGTCGGCCAGCAGGCACAGTAACCCCATGACCTGGTGGGTCTTGCCGAGACCCATGTCGTCCGCGAGGAGCGCGCCCACGCCGACGAGGTACCGGCTCCAAAGCCAGGAAACCCCTGCGGCCTGGTAGGGGCGGAGTTGTGAGAGCAGGCCTGGCGGGCTCTCGATCTTCTGCTCGAACCGGCCTTGAAGAACCGCCGCAAGCTCGCGAAGCTCCTCATCCGGACCTTCCACCGGGAGGTTCGACTCGGCCACCAGGCGAATGAAGGCGACCCGGCTGCCGAGGATCCCGAGGTCGTGGCGGCGCCGTGGCATGCGAAAACCGAGGTCTTCCATGAACTGCATGTCCGGAGCGCGCACGATGGTTTCGCCGATACGAGTGAAACCGCTCTCGAATAGAGATAACGCCTCGTCCCAGGGGATCTCTCGATCGGCCGCTGAGAAGCGTGGCCGAACCCGGACCTTGCCGTTGGGGGTGTACTCGGCCTCCAGGGCCACGGGAGAGGGCACCTCGGGTTGGCGGAAGGTGGCCAGCTGGCCCTGGGGGAGGTACCACGAGTGCTGGCGCAGCTGGGGATGGTCGAGATTGAGGAAACGGAGGGCCTCCTTGCCCTTGAGCAGTCGACGGCCCTGGCGATGAAACGGTACCAGCGGGGTAGCCGGATCGAGCAACCGGCAGAGGTGGTTTCCGATACGAGCCCAGCGGCCGTGGATGCGACCGTTGAGGCCCTCGTTGGTAAAGACGTGGCCGCTGCGGAGGCGGTAGCCGGGCTCGAGAACGATGCCCTTGTCGTCCCACGTGGTGATGAGCACGGGCCGCAGTCGCGCCTCCGACAGCTCGAGTTCCGCCAGCTTACCGTCGAGACGAATTGTGGGAAGCGACCTCAACATCGGAAGGGCGCCGGGGAGGTTCGAGGCCGTGAAGAACACCAACCTCGTGTCCCCCGAAGGAAGGGCGATCCGGATAGTGACGTCGTTGTCTTCCAGTCGCGCCATCGCCGTTCCGGTCTTTTGCAGCGACAGCTGAAGCTCGAGCGCTGACTGCAGGTCGTGGCCGGTCAAATGGCTGAGATCCACCCTTTCAGCTGCTGATCGGCCGGGTGAAATGAACGGGTGGCGCGAGTTGGCGCGCCACATGGCGCCGGGACCGAGGCGCTGCATGGTCGATCGAATATCGAGCCATTGGAGGAGGGTGGCGGTGGCGTGGAAGCACGGAAGGTCCTGTTCCCCGCACACCGAACACAGGCTGGTTGGAAAGAACTCGTTGCCGATGTCGGTGATGCGAACGGTGCAAGCCGGCGATACGAGGTCAGCCTCGAGGTCTTCACCGGTCCACGTGATTCTCGCCACCCGCCTGTCCTGGTACAGGTGATATCCGCGTTCCGCTATTCCGCGCGGAAGCTTGCCCAACACCTCACCGGTGCGGATTTCAAAAAGGCCGGACCGGGCGGTACGCTTCCGGCCGGAGGTGGAGTCCGACATCATAGCCCATCAATATAGCAGGATCTGCGGCAAGGGTCTCGGGGGGACTGTCAGTCTGAGGGGGACCAATCCCGCCAGCTCGCTATCGGTATCGCTATCGGAATCGCTATCG
>JAOZUP010000245.1:0-3595 GCA_029938595.1 Thermoanaerobaculales bacterium
CCGCAGGAGGAAGGAGGAGGTATGATGTCGTACCAGGTCGTTGTGTGCCCGGCTAACCGGTTAATAAGCAAGCAGCGTGCCAAAGCTCAGACGGATGGATGGGTTTCGTGCAGTACGGTTCCTCGAGCCTCAAGAAGCACCTCCGCACGCTCCGCGAAGGCGGGGAACCGGAGGTTCACGAGCGAGTCGATTTGCGCGCGTGGACGGCGCTGGGTGTCGGCGGCCCCGCCGACCTTGTGATCCGATGTCGTAGTGCTGACGGGCTTCAACGAGTGATCGACCTGCTCGCGACCCACGGTCAAAAATGGATTGTATTGGGCGCTGGCAGCCGTCTCGTACCCCCCGATCGTGGGCTTCGAGTGCCGGTGCTCAATCTCAGCGGTAACCTCGCCCTGTGGGAGCTCGATCTGGACGGAGCGGTCGCTGGGGGTGGTGCCAACCTGGCACAGGTGTGTCGGGCTGCTGCACGGACCGGGCTCGGCGGAATGGAGGCGACGATCGCAGCCGCGAACTCCGTAGGGGGGGCGGTTCACGCCGCTGTCCACGACCTATTTCCGTTGGCCGGAATACTTGACTGGGTCGATTTGGGCCGGCCGGGAAGGCCGGTGGAAAGGGTTCGTCCGGGTATCGGACCTCGTGGCGTCGACGGTCCGGGGTTCGATCTGGATCGGCGGGTGGTCCTCCGCGCCCGCCTCCAACTCGCAGGGCATGGCGCGGCCAACCAAGATGTCAGACCGGATGTCGAGAAAACCCCTCGAATCCAGCGAATTCCACGCTCGACCGGGTGCTGCTTTGTCGCTCCGACCGGCAAACGCGCGGAGGATCTTCTGAGGGAGGCCGAGTGTCCGGGCATGGTGGTAGGAGGTGTCCGCCTGTCGCGTCGTTTCCCCAACCGTATGTGCGCATCAAGGTCGGCGCGCCCATCCGATGTCGCTCAGCTGACATGTGATATTCAGGGGCGGGTTGTGGAGCGCACGGGCGTGGTTCTCCGACAGGCCCTCTGTTTCGTCGACGAGGACGGTGTGGCCGTCGAGCCATGAATCGGGGGAAACCGCACCTGTTGGCCTTGTTGGTGCTCGGCCCTATCCTCGTGACCGCGCTCGACACCTGTGGTTCGTACGGCTGGAAAAGGATCGCGAGGACTACTGCGCTCAACCCCGAGGCCGGTGCAGTGGAGCTGGCCTCGAACTGGGTGGTAGGTCTGCCTCCATTCGTCGAGCGCTCGCGGAGAATAGCGGCGCGGGATCTCGGGATGGCCTCGAGAGAGGCCGTGGTCGAGGCCTTGGCGCGTCTCGGCGGTCTGCAGGTTGGCTGGATGCCGGTTGATCCTTTGGGTTTCACCAATCTGGCGCGTGAGCTCCTCCTTCGCGACCGACCACGTGAGAGCCTTTCGATGCTGACCGACGCCCTCGTTCGCGATCCGACCTCGCCCTCTCTTCATCGTTTACACGCGATCGTGCTCCTTGCGCTCGGTAACCATCGGGGTGGTCTCGAAGAGCTTGCGATCGCGGAGGCCCTCGCACCCGGTCTCCGCAGCCCGGAAGTTGAGCTAACCCCCGAAGATCATCGTTGGATTCGGTTGGAGGGGCTACGACTGCGGCGCGATTTCTATCCGCGGCGACCAACCGAGACGGCCATCGCCCTGGCCCGCGAACTTCGGGTCAATGGCGATCGGGCGTCGGCGCGCAACATCCTGTCCGAATTTGAAGACCATCCCGAGGTAAGAATGGAACTCGCCCGTTGGGCAATTGATGAGGGGAACCCCCAGAACGCGATCGAGCTGCTGGCGGAGATCACTTCGTGGGCGGCCTTCCCGCGTTCGTTGAGGGCGCGTGCGTGGGCGATGGCGGCAGTGGCGCTGGATCAGGATGGCGATGTTGCCGGGGCGTTGGAGGCCGCACACTCCGCCCTTCGGCTCGATCCGAGATCGTCGACCCCGTACGTGACGCTTGCCGGGTTGGCCCAAAGGCGGGGCGATTCGGCGGCGGCGCTCGAACATCTGCGCCGCGCATGGGGGATGGCCCCCGCCGACACCCGCCTCCTGGTACGCATCGCGGTGGTCGCGGAGGAGGCCGGGAAACCCGCCGACGCCCTGTTGGCCCTTGGGCGGGCAGTGGAGATCGAACCGGAATCACCGGACCTCGTGGCCCGCCTCGCGGCGCTGCAGCTGCGGACCGGCCGATTCACGGAGGCCGCGGTCACGCTGTCGCACGCCCTCGATCGCTTCCCGACAGATCCTGGTCTTCTACGCCTCGCCGAGAAGCTTCAGAGAGACGTGGGAATCCGCTGAGAGACGTTGAAACGTTAGAACGTTTTCACCCAGCCAGCCACCAGCGTCTGCGAAGCGCTCCCAAAATGGGAACGTTCAAACGTTTAACGTTCTAACGATGGTCACCGTCGGGGCCATCGAAGCGTCCCGGTTGTGCTTGTGCGGCCCAGTCCATCTGGCGACAGATACCCCGCAAGATCTTGACCTCGTTGTCGGTGATGCCGGCTCGTCCGAAGAGTCGTCGGAGCTTTCTGAGGATTCTCTGGGGGCTTTTTGGATCGAGGAAACCGATGGTGAGCAGGCTGTCCCGCAGATGCTGCATCAGGGCCTCAACCTCGTCCTGAGCCGCTGGTTCGGGTGCGGCTTGAGTCTCGTCCGTTGCGGTCAGGTGAATCTCAGCGACCAACACGGCTACCGCCTGCGCCAGGTTGAGGACTGGAAACTCCGGTACGGTGGGGATGCGGATGACCAGGTCGCACCGGTCGAGGTCGTCCCGGGCGAGGCCCCTGGTCTCGTTCCCGAAGACGAGCGCCGCCTGCGTCAGACCCCGCTCAAAGAGGTGAGACACTGCCTCCCGCGGCGATAGCACGGGCAGGTTCAGGCGCCCGCGGCCGGAGGCGGAGGCGGCCAATGTGCGGTACTGCGCCGCCGCCTCGGCCAGGCTGCGCCATCTCCGGCACACGAGCTGGCGGTCCGCACCGCAGGCCCAGCGCAACACCTCGGGGTCGTCAGCCTCGACGGCGGGCCTCACCAGCTCGATGCGCGGAACGCCGAAGTTGGCCGCAACCCTCATGGCGGCGCCGATATTTCCGGCCAGGGACGGCTCGACGAGGATCAGTGCTCCGACGGACATCGAACGACATGATAAGCGTTAAACGTTCAAACGTTAAACGTTCAAACGTTTTCCGCAAAAACCTCCGCCGTGAAGGTGGAGATGGTGGTGTCCGGGTGGCGCCAGCAGCCGGGCTCGAGCCCGGCCTTACGGCAGGTGCGGTCGAGGAACGTCTCGCGGTCCCAGCCGAATTCGACCGGGACCTGGGGGAGGAGCAGCCCTCGGGAAGCGCCCCGCTCGACGAGGATGCCATGGTGACCGACAACCACGTCTTCGGCCGCGGAGGTACAAAGCGGCGTGAGGACCGAGATTTCTATCCGCACATGTGGAAGCTCGTCGAGGGTGAGGGGTTTGAAGCGGGGGTCTTCGAAGGCTGCGGCGAGAGCATTGTCCCGAACCGCCCGCCACAGCGGGGCCACGCCGACCACGTGGCCAATACAGCCCCGCAGGACCTCTTCGATCTTGAGAGTGACGAACGCTCCTCGTAGCTCGAG
>JAOZUP010000245.1:3605-6409 GCA_029938595.1 Thermoanaerobaculales bacterium
TCGAGTAGAACCGCCGAATCGGGGGATGGGCAGAGGAGGGGCCTATCTGAAAGGCGGGCCTCAATGGTGGCTCGCGCGAGCTCGAGCATTGATCGTCGATCCTCGGCGGCAATCTCATCAGGGGTGGGATTCATCGTTGCCAGGATGCTATCGTGCCCCCGTGATTGTCAAACTCCCGTTCGGCGATGACCGCCTAAATCTCGATCTGCGCGGGATGAAGGTTCGCGCGCTTACTCCCAGCGGACCTCCCGGCCGTGGTGATGTTTCTGGGTTGGTCGCGACAGCTCTGGACGACCCCCTGGACGGTCCTCGACTCGCCGAAATCGCGCGAGGCCGGAGCACCGCAACCGTGATCGTGCCCGACGCGACCCGCAAGGCGCATCTGTCGAAGGTCCTACCTGTGATCGTCGAACGGCTGCGGCGGGCGGGCATCGAAGGCACTTCGATCACGGTTCTCGTTGCCAACGGCACACATCCTGAGGTGGGGGAGGAGAGAGTCAGGTTGCTCCTCGGGGCTGTTCCCGATGGCGTTCGGGTGCTCGAACATGACAGCCGCGCCGTGGACAATCTTGTGGGGGTTGGCGAGCTGCGTCAGGGGATTCCCCTGCGATTGCACCGGGCGGCGGTCGAGGCCGAACTCCTGGTGACCGTTGGCTCGGTTCGCCACCACTACTTCGCCGGTTTCGGCGGAGGGCCGAAGATGGTCTTCCCGGGCGCTGGCGGCTATGAGGAAATCCAGGCCAACCACGCCCGGGTGCTACGCAGATGTGGCGGCGGATTCGAACGCCACCCGGGCTGCGAGCCGGGGGCGCTAGAGGGAAACCCGGTCGCTGAGGAGATCATGCGCGTGGCGGACCTGCGTCCGCCAGACTGCGCCATCTGCATGGTCGAGGGACGGGAGGGAGGTGTCGCGTGGGCCGGAGCCGGTCCGTGGCGGGTGGTTTTCAGCGCTGCCGTGGAACGGGTGAGGCAGTGGTTCGAGGCGACTGCACCGCCCTTCGACCTGATGGTGGCCTCGGGGGGTGGAGCGCCGTCGGACACGACGCTGATCCAGGGTCACAAGGGGCTCGACGCGGCCTGCCGTTTTCTGGCCCCGGGCGGAGAGATACTCTATATTGCCGCCCTCGACGGAGGGCTCGGCTCCGAGGAGATGAGGGTGTTCGTCGACGATCCGCGGCCGGAGACGATCCTCGAACGGTTGTCCGGCGGCTGGATCCAGTACGGCCACACCACCCTGCGGCTGGTGGAGAAGACGTCTGGCCACCGGGTTCGACTTTTTTCGCACCTCGATCCGTCGCTTGCCCAGAGGCTTGGTTTTGAACCTGTAGCCGACCCGGATGCGGTCGTCGACGGGTGGAGAAACGAGCATCCCGGGGCCAGGGTCGGCGTCATGCCCGGCGCAGCGGTCTACCCGGCTTCGCCGGAAGCTGTTAGCAGTTAGGTATTAGCTATTAACTCATCGCAGAGAAGCAGCCGTTAGCTGTTGGCAATTAGCTCTTAGCGATTAGCCCGGCATCCATCCGTTCCTTGGGCACGTGCCGAGAGCTGCGTTTGCGGTGGGGTAATACCTAATTGCTAATTCCTAATACCTTCGAGCCCTTGACCTCGATCAAGGACGGTTCTGATCCTCTGAGCGACGATGTTCCCGACGGGTGGGGATCACCCGCGAGAGGAGAACCGATGAGTACTGCGAAAACGACCGACGAGCTGGCTTCAGACCGCGCCAGTGTTCTCACCGAGCTGGTAGATGTGGCGGAGGGCGCCATCGTGAGCCGCGTTCTGGCGAGCTCCGGCGGCGGCAACGTGACCCTGTTCGCGTTTGACCGGGGGCAGGGCCTATCCGAGCACACGGCACCGTTCGATGCGTTGGTGCAGGTCGTGGACGGTCGCCTTGACGTGAAGATCGGCGACGCCGAGGTAACGGTCGGCATGGGCGAGATCGTACGCATGCCGGCTAACGTGCCGCACGGTTTGCACGCCCCGGAGCCCGCGCGGATGCTGCTGACCATGCTGCGCGAGCCCAACCCGGAGGACTGAAATGGCCATGCGCGAGGTGATCGAGATCGATGAGAAACTCTGCGATGGTTGCGGCGACTGCGTGACTGCGTGCGCCGAAGGGGCGATCGCGATCATCGACGGAAAGGCGCGGCTCATTAGCGACGTCTACTGCGACGGGCTCGGCGCCTGCCTCGGCCACTGCCCGCAGGGAGCAATCACGGTGATCCAGCGCGATGCCGACGCCTTTGACGAAGCCGCTGTAGAGCGCCACCTGGCGACGATCCAGACAGTCGGCTCGCCGACGGTGCGGGGCCCGAGTCTTAACGTAGTGGCGCAGGCTCCGGTCGCCGCCGGAGGTTGCCCAGGTTCGCGGGCACAGGCCTTCAATCCCGTCGCCCCATCCATCGGTTCTGCCGCCGCAGGTCCGGTGTCTCAGCTCCGCCACTGGCCAGTGCAGCTCCACCTGGTGCCGCCGACCGCGCCCTTCTTCGCCGGCGCGGACGTCCTGCTCGCCGCCGATTGTGTGGCGTTCGCCGTCGGTAATTTTCACTCCGAATTCCTGGCCGGCAAGGCACTCGCCATCGCCTGCCCCAAGCTCGACACGAACCAGGAAGTCTATCTGCAAAAGCTGGTGGCGATGATCGACGAGGCGGAGATCAAGAGTCTGCGGGTCATGGTCATGGAAGTACCGTGCTGCGGCGGCCTGGTTGGATTGGTCGAGGAGGCCCTTCGCCGAGCCCTGCGCAGCCTCCCCGTCGAGTGCCTGGTCGTCTGCACTCAGGGCACGGTTCTCGACGAATACCGCA
>JAOZUP010000246.1 GCA_029938595.1 Thermoanaerobaculales bacterium
GTAGAGAACTCTCATCTCCTACTCCATACCGGTTTTAACCGGCGCTATCGGGCGTGAGCCCCATGTGGGGGCACGAAAAGAATAGGAAGCCCCTGAAGGGGGCGACAGACTGAACCTGCGGCGTGAGCCGCAGCCATCATCCCCTGATTGTCTGTCGCCGCTTCCGACTTCGTGCTTCGCACTACGCCGTGACAAGTCGCGGCTGGCTCCACCCATCAGTCAAGTCACGTGATTGCGTCCGCAATCCGGTGAACTACCTCGTCCAGGCGATCGGTCGGAGTGGCGCCGAAGCTGAGGCGGATCGAGCCTTCACCGCCCGGTCCGAAGGCGCTCCCGGGCACGACGACTACGTGCTGTTCCTCGAGCAGGCGGTGGCAGAAGGCCATGTCATCCGCCACACCTGGCAAACGTAGGAAGAGAAAGAGTGAGCCCCCCGGCTCGACAAAGGTCTCGAGCCCCGCGGCACGCAACGACGTCACCAGCCGATCGCGGCGGTCGCGTAGGGTGTCGCGCATCCGAGTGATGTGTTGCTCCGCCTCCGGGAGGGCGGCGAGCAGCCCCTCCTGACCGGCGCGGGCGGCGCAGATCACCGAGCAGTCCTGGATCTTCAGGACCTCGTCAAGGAGATCGGCGGGACCCGCCAGGAAGCCGAGACGCCATCCGGCGAGGCCCAGCGACTTGGAGAACGAACCGGCGGTGACGACGTGATCGCGGGCGCCGGGAATCGTGGCCGGGCTCAGCGGAGGCTCGGCTCCGTAGTGGAGCTCGTGATAGGTCTGATCTGAGAGGACCCACAGATCCCTCTCAACCGCGAGCTCCACCAGCCGACGGACGAGGTCGTCCCCGTAACATGCGCCGGTCGGGTTGTTGGGGTTGACCAGCACCAGCCCCCGGGTCCGTGGGGTGATCGCGGCTGCCACCGCATCGGGAGTCGGCGTGAAGCCTTCCTCCCCGCTCGTCGGCACCGGCACCGGGACCGCACCCAGGGAGGTCAGGGTCATGGCGTGGTTGAAGTACCACGGCGACGGCAGCAGCACCTCGTCGTCGGGTTCGACCAACGCCATCATGACGGCAAAACAACCCTGGTTTGCCCCGGCCGTGACGATGAGCTCACGCTCGGGGTCGCACTCCACACCGAGGCGCTGGGCGGCGTAGCGGGCGAGGGCCGAGCGCAGCTCGGGCAGACCCGGGTCCGGCGAGTAGCGGTGGACATTCGGATCACGAAGCGCATCGGCCACCCGCTCGACAAACGCTCGCGGCGGCGGGACATCCACCGCCCCCTGGTCGACCCGGATCACGTCCACGCCCTGCTCGGCCAACTCACCGGCCCGCCGCGGCAGCTCGACCAGTGGCGGCATCGCGGTCCCGAGAACGTTGCTGTTGAAACGCATGCACGCACCCCCAGGCGCTAGTCTAACCTCACGTCCACCGGAGCAGAGTTCCTCGTTTTGAGTTTTGAGTTTTGAGTTCCACCCACCGTCTCCCAGCACGAATGGGTGGGTCCGAAAATTCAAAACTAAAAACTAAGAACTCAAAACTGATGTGGGTGGGCTCGGTTGACTTCTGACCCACCCGCTACTACGGTGGATTCTGGGTTACACGATGAGGAATTACTCCGACCACCGGCATGCATGCGGAGACGGTCACCGGATCGTCGGCTTCGGCTTTTTTTATCCGTTTGACATTCGCCGGCGGCCACTTGTGATTTGATCCCATGGGCCCGCCGGCAACGGCGGGCCTTACGGCACGCCGTCGTCCGCGAGCCTTCGAGATGGAGGCATGCATGCGACGACAGGAATCACCACCGGCCGAGCTGCTCGAGCAGCACCGCCGTGACATCGAGACCCTCGATCGCCGCGTTCTCCACCTGGTCCGCGAACGTCTCGATCTGGCACGGCAGATCGGCGAGCTCAAGCGGAGCTGCGGCGTTCCGCTACGAAATTTCCAGGTCGAGGCCCAGGTTCACCGCCGCTTTGAGGACGCCTGCGAGGACCTCGGCCTCGACCCCCGGCTCGGGCACGACCTCGCCCTCTTTCTGATCGAGAGAGCGGTCGAGGAGCAGGCGGCCCTCATGGACTCCGACTATCGCGGTGACCAGCTCCGTGTGCTGGTGGTGGGCGGCAAGGGCGGCATGGGCTCGTGGATCGCGAAATTCCTCGCCGGACAGGGCCACCGGGTTTCGATCCTCGATCCGGCGCGGTCGGAGAGCCCGTTCCCCGAGGTCGGGGACCTGGGCGAGAGCTCGGCCGAGGCCGACCTGGTGATGGTGGCGGTGCCCATGGCTGACACCGAGGACATCCTCAAGGAGATCGCCGATGTCCGGCCCCGGGGAGTGGTCGCCGAGATGTGCAGCCTCAAGGGGCACCTGCAGCCGACAATGCAACGGCTGCGCTCCGATGGGCTGCGCCTGGTGTCCTTTCACCCGATGTTCGGACCGGACCTGCGCATGCTCTCCGGCCGCACAATCGTCTTCTGTACCGACGCCGACCCCGGAGACCTGGCGCTGGTTCGTGGTCTCTTCGAGGACACCAGCGCCGAGCTGGTGGAGATGGACATCGCCGAGCACGATCGCCGCATTGCGCTTGTCCTCGGACTCACCCACCTCAGCAACCTGGCCTACGCGCGGGCGTTGATGGGCTCACGAGCCCGTGCCGAGGACCTCGCGCAGGTGGCCGGCGAGACATACACCAAACAGCTCGGAACCACCCGGGAGGTGATCGAGGAGAACCCGGAACTCTACTTCCAGATCCAGGCGTTGAACCCGGTCACCGAGGAGGTGGCGGAAGGTCTGATGAACGCGGTGCAGGAGTGGCGGGAGACCGTCGTAGCGGGTGACAACGACGGTTTCGCGCGTCTCATGACGGAGTGTCGCGACTACTTGGCCGGCGCCGCAGACAACGGGGCGGAGGCCAGCCGGTGAAGCGCACATTGGATCGCGTGCTCGAGGCGCTCAATGCCCATCCGGACCCGGACCGATCGTGGCTGGTGGGCTCGCCGTGGTTCGAGCCACCCGATGAGCTTCGAAAGGCAATGCGAGACGCGGCGTCCGCGGCGTCCTTTGATTACCCACCTCCACAGGGGCTCGCCGAGCTCCGTGGCGCGGTGGCCGAGCTCCATCGCCGCGACGGTCTGGCGGTTGAACCCGAAAACGTGCTCATCACCCATGGTTCGAAGAGTGGGCTTCTCGCTGTCTTTGGTTGCCTTCTCAAGCCAGGTGACGAGATCTTGCACCCGGTACCGTGTTACCCGGCCTACCCCGCCGCAATCACCGCCCTCGGTGGGATCCCGGTGGCGGTCCCACACGAGGACGGGCGTTCTCTCATCGATTCGGCGGCGCTCGAGGCTTGCATCACCCCGCGCACGCGGGCGCTGGTGCTCTCCTCCCCCGCCAACCCGACCGGCGCCACCCTCACCGGCGAACAGGCGCGAATCCTGGTCGATCTCTGCCGTGAGCGCCGCCTCCGGCTGGTATGCGACGAGGCGTACGAGGCGTTTCGTTTCGCGCCCAATACAGATCGCCTTCCCGCTCATTGGGATCCCGATTTCGAGACCGTTGTCCAGGTGCGGAGCTTCTCGAAGACCTACGCACTGTGCGGGTGGCGGATCGGATACGTGGCCGCCGACCCGGCCCTGATTCGACTGCTGACGTCCTGGCAGTCGGCCCTCCTCAACCCCCCCAACTCGATCGCTCAACAGGCACTGATTTCAGTGCCGGCGGTGCCTCCCAGCTTTATCCAGGAGGCCGGACGGCGCGTCCAAAATCGCCTCGACGAGCTCGTCGGGGTCCTCGCCGACACCGGGCTTGGGGTTCATCCACCGCAGGGCGGGTTCTACGTCTGGGCCGACGTTCGCTCCCGGCTCGCCGCCACCGGCCACCCCGACACCGCCTCATGGTGCGCCGATCTCGCCCGGCAACACGGCATCGGTCTGTGGCCGGGCGAGGACTACCTCGCTCCCGGCTGGGTGCGCGCATCAGCCGTGGCGTGCGCCGACTCCGATTGGGAGCCGGCTCTGGATCGACTCGGAACGGCCCTACGATCGTTCATCGATGGGAGGAATATCAAATGATGGCCACCAAGGAACTCGAGAAACTGCGCGGCAACCTCGACCGGGTCGATCGGCGGCTGGTCGAGATCCTCGACGAGCGGCTGCAGGCGGTCGCTGGAATCGCCCGCCTCAAGGCCGAGGGGCTGCCCTTCCTGCGCGACCACGAGCGCGAATCCGAGCTCCTCAGCCGAGTGGAGGGCTGGGCGCGCGAGCTCGGCATCGACGAGTTTCGCACCCAGGAGATCTTCCGCGAACTCATCGCGATGTCACTCAAGGCGCAGGAGGAAGCGCTGCTCAAACGCGACCGGGCCCAACAGTCGGTCGAGAGCGCGCACCGCGTAGTCTTCCAGGGAGTTGACGGGTCCTACAGCCACATCGCCGCCAGGAAGTATTTCGCGGCCCAGGCCTCGCAGATCGAGTTCGTCGGCCGCTCGACCTTCGCCGCAGCCCTCGAGGAGGCCGAAACCGGCGGCGCGGGCTACGCCTTCCTGCCGATCGAGAACACTACCGCGGGCTCCATCAACGAGACCTATGATCTGCTGCGGAGCACCGAGCTCCAGATCGTCGGCGAGGAGATCCTCCAGGTCCGGCACTGCCTCGCCGCCCACGCGGATGTCGAAGTCGATGCCCTGCTGAAGATCCTCTCCCACCCACAGGCGCTGCAGCAGTGCTCGCGCTTCCTGAGGTCACTCGAAGGCGTCGAGGCGATCGCATTCGAGGACACCGCCGCCGCCGCCCGCGCGGTGGGTGAAGCGGGCGACCCCACCCAGGCCGCGATCGCCAGCGAGGAGGCCGCCGAGCTCGCAGGCCTCGAGGTGATCGCCCGCAACATCGCCGACCAGGAGGAGAACTGGACCCGCTTCGTGGTGATCTCGGCAATTGAGATGGAGCTCGACCATCGCATACCGGCCAAAACATCGCTGGTTTTCACCACCCGGCACCGCCACGGAGCCCTCGCCCGCTGTCTCGACATCCTCGCCGAGCACGACCTCAACCTCAGCAAGCTCGAGTCGCGGCCGGTCCCGAGGCGCCCGTGGGAGTACCTCTTCTACGTCGACTTCGAGGGAGCCGCCGCCTCCGAGGAGGCGCCGCTGGCGATCGCCGAGCTGCGGCGCGACTGCCCCTACCTCAAGGTGCTCGGCTCCTATCCCGCGCGGACCACCGCGGCCGGAGCGGTGGATAGGATGTGATCCCGGCTTCGCCGGAAGCTGCTAGCGGTTAACTCATTGTGCAGCCGAGACGGCCGCACCACAAGACCGATCCTTCACCTTTGTGGTGCAGGCGTCCCGCCTGCACATGCCGGCGTTTATGAACCAGAATTGGTCACAACCCGCCCTCATCCACCGGTGTCGATGTCGAGGCGGCAGCGAACCCAGTCGTCCTCTCCCTCACCCTCCTCGATCGCCACCACCTCTATGACACGAACGCGCCCGGAGTCGATCCCGGCCGTGTCGACCATGTATGAGCGCACCGCTTCGGCGCGCGCAGCGCCGAGTGCCTGTACCGCGGCCATGTCAATCGGTTGCGCTTCGATGAGGGCCGCCTGCAGATCGCGGTAGTAGGCGGTCTCGTCGAGGACTTGCTCCCCGGTGCTTTCGTCGGCGGTCATGTTCTGCGCGCGCAAGGTATCGAGCGCGTCACCCGATGTAGTCTCCCGATACATTGACTCGAAGAGCTCCTGTGAGGCCTGTTGGCCCTCGATCTGCGCCTCGAAAGCGATCTCCTTGAGGCCGGCCGTATCCGCCGCCTCGTCCCAGGCCCCCTCCACCACCAGGATCAGCTCGGGGCGTTGCTCGGCGCCCGCGGCCAGGGTGGTCAGCCTGTCGCTGGCGGTGACCTCGATCTCGGCGCTGCCGGCCTCGAACTCCACAAAACCGAGGTCCTCGTCACCGGACCCGCCGCCGAGCTTGCCAAGCAGCTTGAACGGGGAGCTGATGAGCTGGCTCGTGATCTCCGTCGCCGCCGAGCCGATCGCGTTGCCGAGACCGAAAGCGGGGTCGTCGAGGTTGCCCTCGATCGGGAACTCGAGGGTGATGAGACCGTTCTTGTCGGTGAGCAGCGACACCCCGAGCTTGAAGGGGAGGTTCACCATCCCCTCGCCCTCGACCTTGTCGCCCAACGCAAGACCATCGGTAACGAATTTATTGCTGCCGACCAGATCCGAGTTTGTGATTTCGTATTTGAGCGTGATGTCCACCTTGCCCTCGTCGATGGGGTGGCCGATGTAGCGGACCGACATGGGCGTCACCGGCGGCATCTTGACCTGGCGGGCGTTGATCGTGAGGTCCGTGAGCCGTTTCGGGTCGAAGAGGTCCATCTCGCCATCGATCA
>JAOZUP010000247.1 GCA_029938595.1 Thermoanaerobaculales bacterium
GGCGGCGGCACTCCGACCTACCTGTCACCGGCACAGTGCGAGGAGCTCTTCACCACCATCACGTCGCGATTCCCACTGACTGATGCTGCCGAGGTCGCGCTCGAGATCGACCCGTGCGTGACCACCATGGAGCACCTGGCGACCCTGCGCCGCCTCGGATTCAACCGCATCTCCATGGGTCTCCAGGATCTCGACCCAGAGGTCCAGGAGGCCATCAGGCGCGTGCAATCCCTGGGACTCACACGCGAGCACGTGGAGGAGGCGCGACACCTCGGTTTCACCTCGGTCAACATCGACCTGGTCTACGGGCTCCCCCTCCAGACCGCTGAGGGATTCCGAAACACCGTGCGGACGGTGATCGACGAGCTGGCCCCCGACCGTGTCGCCTGCTTCTCCTACGCCCACGTACAGTGGATCAAACCGCACCAGCGCCAACTCGAGTCCGAGGCCATGCCTCAGGGGTGGGAGAAGTTTCAGCTCTTCGTTGGGGCGGTGGAGGAATTCACCCGGGCCGGCTACCGCTTCGTCGGCTTCGATCACTTCGCCAGGCCCGGGGACGAATTGGCTTTGGCTCTCGATCAGGACAAGGTGCACAGGAACTTCATGGGCTACACGGTTATGCCGGCCTCCGATCAGGTGGGGGTTGGGGTCACCTCTATCGGTGATGTGGCGGGCGCGTACGTGGCCAATGAGAAAAAGCTGGTGCGCTTCGAGCGATCGGTGGCCGAGGGTCGGCTGCCGGTAGATCGGGGGTTGCTGCGGACACCTGAGGACGAGCTTCGACGGGCCGTGATCCACCGCATTATCTGCGCCCTCAAGCTCGATTACTCATGGGTCGAAGAGGCCTTCAGCGTCGACCCGCGGACCCACTTCGAGGCCGCCCTATCGGAGTTGAGAGCCATGGCTGCGGACGGGCTGGTGGAAATGGACGACCGCGGCCTCCAGGTCACACCGACCGGCCGCTTCTTCCTTCGCAATCTGTGCATGCCCTTCGACAGCTACCTCACCCAACCCTCCGACGGCCCGCTCTACTCGCGAACCGTATAGCCCTCCCCTCCCCCAAAAAAAAACGCTGAAACCGAAGCCACAGATTTCTTTCCGATAGGCCGAGCCAGCCGCGACTTGTCACGGCGTAGCGCGAAGCACGAAGCCGGAAGCGGCGACAGACAACCGGGCGCGAACGACTGCGGCTCACGCCGCAGCCGCAATCTGTCGCCCCCTTTCGGGGGCTTCTGGGTGTTTTGACGCCTGGTACCTGGGGCTCACGCCCCAGGCTATGAATCTGTCGCACCTCCGGCGCTCAGGCACCGCGAGGTTCTAACGTTGAACTTCAAGAATTTCGAACGGCCCCGTGGGTTGACGCCCCAGGCTATGAATCTATCGCGCCTTCGGCGCTCGATCGCACGGCCCTTTCCCGGAATCAGGTCTCCTGAGAAATCCCAGGTTCCTCTTTTATGGGTCGAACCGGTTTCGGTCCGTGAAGGCCCTCTCACCAGGCGGCGAGACCTTCAGCGCCGGGGGGAGAGGCCGTGCAATCGGGCACGATCCGGAAAAGCCCCAGCCCTGACCCCGACCACACCGGAGTCAGGCACTCGCGGGAGAATCGACCGAGGCGCTCCGCTGCTGCAGGATCCGACCACTCGAAGTAGCTCTCGCGATTCAGCAAGCGAATGATCCGATCGACCTCCCAACGGTTGACGAGCACGTGCGTCACCCCCTCCGAGGTCAGTCGGGCTGCGATATCGCGGTGATCGCTTGCCGCGCGGGCCAGCTCCTGCAGGCGCGAAACCCGGTACGGGTGCTCGAACTCGACCGGACGCTCGAACCCCAACGCGCGGGCCTCGCCGACCAGCAGAACCTTGGCATCTTCGGGCAGCTCCGACACCGGTTCGAACGCCGGGAACGAGCTTACCCAGCGCGCGAGGATAGGTTCCACCTCCGCGACGCCAAGAGTGCAGCCCATGCGCTCGAGACCGAGGGACGAGACGCTGGATGCGATGTTCACCACAAATATGAGACCGACCAGCGCCACCAGGGGCACACGCAGCCGACCGGAAACCTGCCGCAAAGTAGCTGCGAAGGCGACCGCAAGGACCGGAGCCGCAGGCACCAGCACCGGAACTATGTAACGACTCACGTGAAGGGTCACGAGCCAGAAACCGACTCCTGCCGCAGCGCCGACCCCGAGAGCCCGCCATCCGGCGTTATTCAGGTGGCGCCACGAGAGAACCGCCACGGCCACCAGGGGGAGGTAGGCAAACCCTATGGATGGAAATCCGTCGATCGATGCCTGGAAGGTTCCGAGATCGAGGCCGGCTATCACGTGGTGAAAAGAGAGATCGAGCCCCGACAACACAGATGAAAACTCCTCCACCGATTCCGCCGGGACCTTCAGGAGCTTACGAAACGGTCCGTTGACGAAGGGGAAAAGGGGGTTCCCGGTCTCCGAAAAATTGCGTACCGCCCACGGGGCAAATGTCACCACTGCAGACGCGAATGCCAGGCCCGCGCCTCGAATCGACGACCGCAGGGCATCCGCGCCGCGCCAGGGTCGATGGAGCGCCACCGCACCGACAGCGACGGGAAGCGCCACCGTTCCGAGTGCGATGTACTTGGTTCCGACGGCAAGGCCGACGCACACCCCGGCAAACACCCACCAGCGGTTCTGCCGGCCGCCTTGGTCTACAGTGCGGAGCAGCGCCAACCAAGCGCCACCGGCGAAGATCGTGACGACCAGGTCCGTACCGGCGGTCGTCGAAAGGTGCAGGACCGTCGGTGTCGTCAGGAAAATCCAGGCCGCCCACACACCCGCCCCCGGGGGTCCGACCCGTTGGGCGAGAGACCAAATTGCCATCACCGTCACCAGCCCGCACCACCAGTGCACGACCTGAGCCGACCATGGCCCCAGGGTCTTCAATCCATAGGCGAATAGCAGGCTCGAGTTGACCGGCATATAGGAGTACCAGTCCCGGGACAGGGTATGGACCGACCCATCCTGCAGCCACACCCACGGAAAGCCCAAATGCTGGTGCCATTGGTCATAAAACGGTGACAGGGTTGCGGCCACGAGCAGAGCAACGACGCCGAGCGCTGCCAACGGCAGGAGTCGAGGATCGGCTTTCGGAACCGCTATGGGCCGGCGAATGAGGTCCACGATTCCAGCAATCGCCCACAGCAGAAGAACCGCCATGAGGGGCCACGGACGAAACCACCCCACCAGCGACAGAACCCAGGCGGAGGCCGTGAGCACGCCGGTGCCGGCAATCGCCGAGATCACTAGCTCCTCCCACCCGGAATCAACACCCGCTGCCAGATATTGAACAACCGGACGGCCGGCACCCAGAGCAGCCAGGGTCCAGACGGCAATCCAGACCACCGACAGAAGCAGCACCGCCAACGGACCGTATCCACCTGCAGCATCGGCCCGCATCAGAACCCAACCGGCCGCCGCCACCAGTGCCACTGCTGCCAGGCCTGCCCGCGGTGCGGTTGTGTGGGGGTCGTCCGCCCCCGGTGAGCTTTGCCCGGTCACTGAGGATCCCTCTCTTCGGGCGGTGCGTTCAATTCGCCGGCGGATCCGTCGCGCCGCGAACCGCGTACAACGTGAGTGAAAACGCAGGCAACAAAATGCGGCCACTGCCGCCAGATCTTGATGTGGCTCTCTCCGTAGCGGCGGCTGAATTCGTGGGTCGGCACGTTGACGACCCGGTAGCCCGAGAGCAGCATCTTCATCACCATCTCCTGCTCGATAGTGTGGATGTCCTCACGCAGGCCGACCTCGAGGGCGGCCTCCCTTCGTACGGCTCGAAACCCGTTGAGGGTGTCCGTGAGCTCGACTCCCCACCGTTTGTTGATGGCGATGTTCATGGAGATATTGCCGATCGTACGCACCAGCTGGCCGACCGTGATCGACAGCTCCTCCGAACCACCGGTGAATCGACTGCCGACACAGAGATCCGCAACATCGGAGAGAATCGGCTCGGCGAGGCGGGGAATGTCGGCCGGGTCGTGCGATCCGTCGGCATCCATCATTACCACCACCGGTTCGGTCACCAAGTCGAGACCCGCACGGATCGCCGCGCCCTTTCCTGTTCCGGGATCGAGGTGAACCTCGGCGCCTGCCTGTCGGGCTCGCTCGGCCGTCGAATCTCCCGAGTGCCCATCCATCACGACCACCCGCTCACAGAATCGGAGTGCCCCGCGAACGGCATCGCCGATCGAGTTTTCCTCATTCTTGGCAAGGATCACGGTCACCACGTCCGGGAGTCGTGGATCAGTCATCAGCCCGGTCTTCTCACCGGGTGAGCCATCCACCGGGTCATTGGTCGCCGTGACGCACAACACCGCGTTGAACGAGCGCGTTCACCAACAGCTTGTTCTCGAGCTCCGACCCAGGGATCATCTTGAGGATCTCACCCAGGGAGTACGACCCGTTGATCCTGGAAAGCAGGAACCCCTCCTGCGGGCTGCAACTCAGGCTGGTGAGTTCGGAGGGTGGGATGGCGAGCTCGAGAACGGCGGTATCGGTGAGGTGGAGGGTCGCCGCCGCCTCGGAGATCTTATCCTGGACGATGTCCGTCTGCTTGCCGACCTCTGGTTGATCGGCGTACTTGACGCGGATCTCGGCGAGGCGATTATAGGCGGCAAGGAGATCACCCTCGCCCATCATCTCCTCTACCTGATGGATCATGGTCATCCACGTTCCCTTGGAGAATCCAGGAATCGCGGTGATCTCGTCCTCCGGCGGACGGACCTCGAAAAGGTCGTGACTCATCCCCTGGAAGACGAACATGAGCACGTGGAAAAACGCCAGATGATTGGCCAACGCTATTCGCTCTATGCTGTTCTTGCCGTTAATTTCCCGCAGAATATTGAGCTCGATCTCACCCAGCTGTTCGACATCCACCGCCCGTACGAGGCTGGGAATCCAGCTTTCGTCAGGAATCATCTCCCGGCAGCGAGCCCATTCGTCCTTGCGCCGAACGCCCTCGAGAATGATCATTTCGACCGGCAGATTCAGAGGTTGGAACTTCTTGGCGGGAAGGATATTCTCCAAGAACCGGAAGTCCCCTTCTTCCCAAAGGAACAGCTCATAGATCGATTCCTCAGTCTTGACTTGAAGGACTTGCTGCAGGTCCTCCCGGTTGAGCCGGCCGATGATGACAAGCAGCTCTCCAAGGAGGGTGCCGTATTGCTCCTGCATGTCGAGCAGCTCCTCCAGCTCGTCCTCACCGATATAGTCCCAACCTACGAGGTAGTAGCCCAGAAACTCTTTCGGGTTCTCCGATGACGCGGCCGCGACCAGACCGTCGCGGAAGTAAATCTTCTTATTGTGGGGCTGGCCCTCGATGGAGAGGGTCCCGGTCTTGCGGCTCTGCGAGACCCACTGCAGGAGATCCGAGAACGGCATCGTGCGCAGGTTGCCACTGATCGACAATAAAAACCCCGGCTATTGGAGACTGCATACAAAGCCCCCCACGACGCCGGAGGGGCCCAGGAAAATCTCCCAACTGTTTTGAGCGCGTAACTTACGGCTCTGCGTGAATTATAACACGGGAGGTGGGTTCGCCTCAGACTACGAGGGAGGCCGCGGGGCCTCCCTCGTCGCTGAATTCTCAGTTCTCAATTCTCAATTCTTAATGGCCACCCTCCAGGGTTAGTCTTGACCACTGAGTCCCTAGTCGCTATCGCTATCGGGATCGCTATCGCTATCGAACTGGAGGCCACCCACCCGAGGTCTCGATACCGATAGCGATTGCGATACCGATACCGATGGACACGTCAGACGCGGACGCAAGCCCGATCATTTGAGGTGGAATTTGAGGGTGACGTTGTAGTAAACGCCAACCGGTCGGCCGTCACAAAGTGCCGGCTCGAACGTCCACTGGCGCACGGCTTCAACGGCAGCCTCCGACAGGAGTTCGTTGGGAGACTCGACCACCTGGATGTCGTCGACGGTTCCATTTTCGTTGATCACGGTTTCGATGATGACGATCCCCATGATCTTCGCTTTGCGGGCCTCCTCCGGATATTTCGGGTTGACCTTCTCGATCACCTCGGGATCGGTGATCTCATCACACTCGCTGTCCTTGGAGACCGTCTTCAGCTTCTCCCCTTCACCGTCCTTCTCTTCCAGCTTCGAATCATCCGGGACCGCCGGCGGCGCAAACCTCATCGCCGTCTCCGAGGCCGCCGGAAATACCGATGCCCCGACCAGACCTGCAACCGCAACTGATACTGTGAGAACCAGCACGCTCATCACGATTCGACTTTTTGACATGGACTTCTCCTTCTTCAACCAT
>JAOZUP010000248.1 GCA_029938595.1 Thermoanaerobaculales bacterium
AAGAGGACCGCCTCACCGGCCGCGCGATGGTTGCGCAGCGCCGGTCCGACCTCGCCGAGGAGGGGCGCCAGCCGGACCGCCGCACTTTCGATTTCGGCCATTGCCTGGTCGAGATCGACGGCAGGAGCGTCGAAGAGCTTCCTGAGCTCGCGGTTATGTTGCTTCATCAGGGCCAGGGCCCGCTCACGCAGCCGGACCGGTTCGGCGAGAACGTGGGAGCGAAGTGCGCGGCGCTGGGCGCGATCCTGGTAGGCGGGCCCGATGCCGCGGCCGGTGGTGCCGATCTTGCCCGCGCCGAGCGTCCCCTCGCGGGCGCCGTCGAGGGCCCTGTGGGTCGGCAGGATGAGGGTGGCCCGCGGCGACAGCACGATGCGCCCGTCAATGGCAACCCCCTCCTCCTCGAGCTTGTCCATTTCGGCCACGAGACCGGTCGGGTCCACCACCATGCCCGAGGCGAGGTAGCACCTCACGTCGTCGTGGATGATGCCCGACGGCACCAGGTGGAGCGCGAATCGGCGGTCGGCGAAACGCACGGTGTGGCCGGCGTTATTACCGCCGTTATAGCGGACAACAGCGGCAAAACCGGCGGAGAGTAGATCGACGACCTTGCCCTTGCCCTCGTCGCCCCATTGTCCACCGATGATCATCAACGATCCTGTGCTCATCAAGCCTCCGACCGCACATCATAACGCGCACTTCCCCACACTCCAAATCGAGACGTGCGATGTGACTGGGTTACAATGACCGGCCATGACACGCTACGACCCATCCCAGGAGAGCGGCTTCTTCCGGCGCCTCGGCGACCTCACCCGGCAGAAGGAGAACCGGCGCGGCTTCGGACGCTGGATCCGCACCCGGCTGCTGGTCGGCTTCATGGTGGCCTTCCCGCTGGTGGTCACTGTTTTCTTCGCGCGTTTCATCTTCGGTCTCCTCGACCGATGGTTCCGGCCGATCTCGGAGCGGTTGGTCGGCGAGCAGCTGGTCGGGGTCGGGCTGCTGCTGTCGCTGATCACCCTGTTCCTGCTCGGTGTCGTAGCGACCAATGTTCTCGGCGGACGTCTGCTTCACTTTTTTGAAAAGCTCCTCTCCGGCATACCGCTGCTGAGCCCGATCTACCAGGGAGCGCGACAGATCACCGAGGCGATCCAGATCCACGAAGTCGCCGAGTTCCAAAGGGTGGTGCTGCTGCCGTTTCCTAATCAAAATGTGCGCTCGGTGGGGTTCGTCACCCGCGACTTCCGTGCCGCGACGGCTTTCTCCGAGGAACCGTCAGCGCTGGTCTTTGTGCCCACCACCCCGAACCCTACCTCGGGTTATCTGGTGGTCGCCAAGCAGGACGACCTGACGACGCTCGACATCACGGTCGAGGAGGGCGTCAAGCTTGTGATCTCCGGCGGGCTGCTGACTCCCACGCACCTGCTCAGCGAGCCCGGAGCCACCGATTTGATAGACTGACCAAATAAATCACCGATGCAGTGAGAGGAGTAGTTGGATGTCACGAGTGAAACGGCCGGGAATCAGGAGGATCATCGCGATCGCGGCGATGTTCTGTCTGCCATTGACCATGATTTCATTTTCAGAAGGCGCCGGAGGCACGAGCGCACCGGGGACATTCTTGGGTTCGGATCTTCTGACCGAGAACGCCGTGACGGCCGCCGCGTTCTACGGCGAGCTCTTCGGCTGGGACGTGGAAAAAGTCAGAGAAGACAGCTATGCGATCCACCATCAGGGTCGGCTGATTGCCAGCGTCAGCAAGATCGATAGCGCTGACCCTGGGGTCAACGAGTCGTTCTGGTTGGTCGGGATCGCCGTCGCCGACTTGGACAAGGCGGTGAACGCGGCGAGGCGGTTGGGGGCCGAGGTTCGCGAGGCTGTGACAACCGTCGAGGGCTATGGTCGCTTTGCGGTCATCGCCGATCCACAGGGGGCGCCGGTCATGCTCATCGAGCCAGGCTCGAAACCCATCGGCGGCACAACGGGGCCCGGTTCCTGGGTGTGGGCCGAGCTGTGGACCGACGACGTCGATGCGGCGGCGGATTTCTACGCCAAGGTGATCGGCTACGGACAATCCAAGGTCGAGCGGAATGGCGAGAAGTACCGCGTCTTCAAATTCGGGGAGGAGATCCGCGCAGGGCTGGTGAAGATCCCGACCGAACTCGAGAATCTCGAGCCCGGATGGGCGGCCTACGTCGGTGTCGAGAACCTCACCGCGACCATGGTCCGGGTCCGCGAGCTCGGTGGTCGGGTGATCTTCGCGTCAGAGGACAACCCCGTGCGCGGCGCGGTGGCCTTGATCGCTGACCCCGCCGGGGCGGTTCTTTTCGTCCACCAGATCGGCAGCGCCAAGGAGGCGACCAAATGAAAACGAAATGGAATGCCAGAGTGATTATCGGGGCTCTGCTGGTACTTGTTCTTGCCCTCACCTTGACGGCTTGCGCCTCGGACGGCTACTACCCGGCCACGTCCACGGTCTACGTCGGCCACGGTTACGGAGGTTACGGGCCTGGATGGGGCGGCGGATGGGGCGGCTATGGCGGCTACGGGGGCCACTACGGGGGCTACGGCGTCCGCTGGTAAAGGGTGAGGAGGTGAGGGAGTTAGGGAGTAAGGGAGGAAGGTCGCGAGGTGTCCATCTCCAGACTTCCTAACCTCCTAACCCTCTAACTTCCTAACCAACAGGCCTCATGCCCTTACGGCGTGAGCACGACTTTCCCGAAGTTTTTGCGCTCCTGGATGTACCTGTGTGCGGCGGCCGCCTCGGCGAACGGGAAGGTCCGGTCCACAATTGGTTTGAAGACCCCCGCGGCAAAGAGATCGACGATCTCGCCCAGCATCGCGGTCATCTCCTCGCCCCGGTGCCACAGGTGGCCGACGTTGACTCCGAAGACACCCCGATTCTGACTCATCAGGTTGAGCGGTTTGAACGAGGGCATCCGTAGGAACCCTCCGACGGCCGCGGGGATGCTCCGCTTGGTGCCGGGCGCCAAGCTCGAGGCGCCAAAGACGAAGAGCCGGCCGAGGGACGAGAGGCAACGGTAGCTCTTGGCAAAGGAAGTCCCGCCGACGGCGTCCAATACGATGTCGACACCCCGGCTGTCGGTGAGGATCCCCACCTCCTCCTCGAAATCCTGGCTACGATAATCGATGCATGCCGACACGCCCATCTCTCGCAGCCGCTCGTGCTTCGATCCGGAGGCGGTACCGATGACCTCGGCCCCAACGTGGCGGCAGATCTGGACCGCAGCAAGGCCGACCCCGCCCGCACAGGCGTGGACCAGCACCCGTTCGCCGGCACGCACGTTGCCCAAACGCACCAACATCAACCACGCGGTGAGGTAATTGACCGGGATCGAGGCCGCATCCTCGAAGCTGAGATCGTCGGGAATCGCTCGCACCGCCGCGTGCGGTGCGCACACCACATCCGAGTAACCCCCGAATCGGGTCATGCAGACGACGCGGTCGCCTTCGTGGGTGCCTTCGACCCCCTCACCCACTCCACCCACCACCCCCGCCACCTCGTAGCCCACGACCGCGGGCAGCTTTGGCGAGTCGGGGTAAAGACCCATGCGGGCGAGAATATCGGCAAAGTTTATGCCCGACGCCTCGACCCGAATCCACACCTCGCCGGCACGCGGCTCCGGATCCGGCGCCTCTCTGAGCTCAAGCACCTCAGGTTCACCAATCTTGGGAATCCAAACCTGCTTCATTATTTCCTCTTTCCGATCTTCAGCTTCATATCATCCACATTATGCCTGTCCCCATAAGTTGCGCCTCCCCCGGTTCCGAAACATCGTGGTGGCGGGCCCTGAAGGACCCGCCTACAAAGGTTGCCAGGAGACCTGTAGGCGGGTCCTTTAGGGCCCGCGACCATTCGATGCAAATATCTCCCGGCTGCTCGGCCATCCTGAATGACATGGATACGCAGGTTCCATGATTCACACAGGCACGCTCACGGCTCACAGATGATGTGAAGCCAAAAATCGGAAGCGGCGCCTAACAGGCGCTGCAAGACGAAAAAAGGGCCGGAAAGGAGGAAGGAGGTTCCTTTCCGGCCGAAGGAGGGGGGAAGTACCGGTCGCAGCCGTCAGTTGGCTACATCCGATGTTGGAAAGAACTCAGTTACGTCAATACTGTTGTCACGCAGTCTCTCGGGAGGTGTGCTCACGTAGTTGCAGCGCGTGCCATAGCTCAGGAGTGCCTTCTCGAGCATGCGCCGGCCTCGATAAAGGCGCGACATCACCGTGCCCACCGGGACGGCGAGGATCTCGGCGATTTCCTTGTAGGCAAAACCCTCGAGGTCTGCGAGAAGGACCACCATCTTGTAATCGTGGGGAAGACCGAGGAGCGCCTCTCGCACCTCGTAATCCATCTCAACCGCTATCAGCCAGGACTCCGGATCCGCCAGCGAAGCATGACCCTTCTCTACCAGCGTCTCTTCGAGACCTTCATGAATCTCGTCAAAGTCGACCTTGGGCGGCTGCAGCTTCTTTTTTCGGTACGAGTTGATGAACGTATTCTTCATGATCTTGAAGAGCCACGCCTTGAAGTTGGTGCCCTCGGTAAAACGCGCGTAGTACTTGTAGGCCTTGAGGTAGGTCTCCTGGATGAGGTCCTCGGCGTCCTCCACCGACCGCGTCATCCGCAGGGCGCTCTTGTAGAGCTGATCGCGGTACGGAAGCCTTCCGGTGGTGAAATCCCACAATCTCGGTTCGGCCGTTTGGGTCGTGGTCGCCTGTTTCACGGTGTCCTCCAGTGCCGAGATGCTACAGGAATGAAACTTCTCTGTCAAGCACCTATGTCATACGGAGGAATACTTCTAAATGTTTCAATACAGAAACAATCATTAGAGATTGAGACTTGGTCATCGAAAAAAGGAAAAGGGGCCCGAAGGCCCCTCAAGAACGATTCAAACAGAGATCAGGCGAGGATCAGGAAGGCGATGATCAACGCGTAGATGACCAGCGACTCGATGAGCGCCAGACCGATGATCATCGTGATCCGGATCGGTCCGACCGCACCCGGGTTGCGGCCGATGGCCTCGACCGCCGCCGCGAGGCCGCGACCCTGACCGAGCGAGCCGAAGGCCGCCGCGATGCCGATCGCGAAGGCGGCGCCGAGGTACTGGAAGATGTTCTTCCCGGTGTCGGCCGCACTGTGCTCCTGAGCCAGCGCCGGCGATGCCATCGCCAGCACGATCACAACCACTGCCAGAACTGCGAAACGTCGATTCATGTACTTACCTCCTCAAGGAATTACTGCCGGAAAATCAATGTTCTTCCGCCCCGACGGCGCCCTGCAGATAGGCCATCGTGAGCATGATGAAAATGAAGGCCTGCAGGAAAGAGCCAAAAATGCCCAGACCCATCATCGGCCACGGAACCACGAACGGGAACATGATGAAAAAGATGCCGGTGGCGGTGTGCTCCCCAAAGATATTGCCGAAGAGCCGCAGTGCCAGCGACAGGATCCGCGCCAAGTGGGAGATGATCTCGATCGGCACCATCAGGGGCGCCAGTATGGGCAGCGGGCCGGCGAAGTGCTTGAGGTACTTGAAGAGGCCGTTGTCCCTGATACCGACGATGTTGTAAAAGATAAACGCCGTGATGGACAGCGCAAAGGTCGTATTGAGATTGGCTGTCGGCGGCTGCACGAAGTAAAACAGACCGAAGATATTGCCGACAAAGATGAAGACCGCGAGGCCCATGATGAACGGCATGAAACGCTTTCCGAAACCAGGGCCGACAACGTCCTCGATGAGTTCCTCGAGGCCGCTGAGCAGGAGCTCGAAGACCTGCTGCACCTTTCCCGGCGAATCGATCGACAAACGACGGCTGGTGGGAATCAAAACCGCAGCCACCAGCACCACTACCAGCATCGCCATCACCACGTGGTCCGGCAACCAGTAACCCGCCTCGTGGAGCCCCATGAGCTCCTGGTAGCGGGCACTGGAATCCCCTAACAGGGCGATCAGGAGTTTGTTTACCGGGTGATAGAGAAACGAGACCGCGTGTTCCAAATCATCCTCCTCCGACTCGCACCCGGCGGAGCCCTTCGATCACGAGAGCCACCACCAACGTTGAGAACCCGAACGCCACCGCAACCGCGTCGACCCGCGGCACCATTACGAGGGCCGCGAGAATGCCGGCGAGGAGGGTCAGGCGACCGAGAATCCGCAGCACGGTCCAGCGGTCGAACCGCGGTCTGCCGGGCTGAACCACCCGATCCACGATTACCTCCAGCCAACGAAAATTGATCATAGCCACCAGCCCCGCCGCGGTCAAGCTCAAAGCGCCCA
>JAOZUP010000249.1 GCA_029938595.1 Thermoanaerobaculales bacterium
CTGATGGCTTGGCGAGAACTCAAGGCCGAAGGGCTCGACCCGCGTCGCGACTTCAAAGAGCTGCGTTTCGCCGGCACCCACGACGCCGTCGTTGATGCGGTGCTGAACGGGGAAGTCGATGCGGGAACCGTTCGCACGGATACGCTCGAGCGAATGGAAGTGGAGGGTAGGATCCGCCTGCAGGACTTCCGGGTGATTCCGAACGAGCGGGCTGCCGACGATTCCTCCCTACCTTTCGTGCATTCGACGCCCGCCTATCCTGAGTGGCCGTTTGCGAGGGCCAAGCACACCTCCAACGAACTAGCCGACCTGGTCAGCGTCGCTCTCCTGCGCATGGATCCCCAGAGCCCCGCCGCCCGGGCGGCAGTGTGCGCCGGCTGGACGGCCCCTTTGCAGTACCAGGAAGTCCGTGAATGCCTGAAAGACCTCCGGCTCGGCCCCTACGAAGATCACGGCAAAGTGACGCTTGCCCAGGCCCTCTGGCAACACCGGCCATGGGCTGCCGGTCTGGTGGCATTTTTGGTGGTCATCGGTGCGTTTGCGGTCCAGCTGGTACGGCTCAACAAACGGATCACCACAAGTGAAGCCCGCAGCCGCCTGCTGCTGGAGTCAGTCGGAGAAGGAATCTTCGGAGCAGGCGAAGACGGACTGGTGGACTTCATCAACCCGGCGGCCGAGCGAATGCTTGGATTCGAACCCGGAGAACTCGTCGACAAAAAGATACACGATCTGACTCACCATACGCGAGCAGATGGCACGCCCTATCCGATCGATGATTGTCCGATGCATCACTCGCTGGAGCGAGGGACCGTTGGTCGCCGCGATAACGAAGTTCTGTGGCGCAAGGATGGCAGCAGCTTTCCCGTCGAGTACACCAGCGTGCCAATGAAGGACGGTGGAAATACCATCGGCAGCGTGGTTATTTTTCACGACATCACCGATCGGATGCAGGCTGAGGGCCAGCTTCGGAAGCTGTCGCGAGCCGTGGAGCAGAGCTCCAGCAGTGTGATCATCACCGATCGGGCTGGACGGATTGAATACGCCAACCCGAAATTCACCGAGGTCACCGGCTACGCGCTCGAGGAGGTGCTGGGAAAGAACCCGCGCGTGCTCAAGAGCGGAGACCAGCCGAAGGAGTTCTACGCCGACATGTGGGCGACGATCGCCTCGGGCCGAGAATGGCACGGGGAATTCTGCAACCGGAAGAAGGACGGTGAACTGTTCTGGGAGTCCGCTTCGATCTCGCCGATCCGCGACGAGTCAGGCAAGGTCACGCATTACGTCGCGATCAAGGACGACATCACCGAGCACAAACGCATGGTGGAGGAGGTTCGCAGGAGTGAACGTGAGCTGAAACAACTGATCGAGGTCGCCCCCTTTCCTATCGTAGTGGTGAGAACCGAGGGCGACCAGTTGCCCGTTGAATCCTTCAACCAGGCCTTCGTTGATCTGTTTGGTTGGTCGAGTGAGGACCTGCCTGATATGGATGCCTGGTACTCCCGGGCGTACCCCGACCCTGATTATCGGCAGTCGAACAGGACGGAGTTCGCCAAACGGTTGGCGACTGCGGACAGGGAAAACAGCCAGTTCGTTCCTTTCGAAGTCCGAGTCCGTTGCAAGGATGGCAAGGACCAAACGGTCCAATGGAGTGCCGCCACGATTGGAGACCGATTCATAGCCATTGCGGTGGATCTCACCGATCGCAAGCGGGCGGAAGAAGCCATGGCCGCGGCCAAGGAGGTAGCCGAGTCCGCGAACCGGACCAAGAGCGCGTTTCTGGCGAACATGAGCCACGAGCTGCGCACGCCGATGAATGCGATCATCGGCTACAGCGAGATGCTCATCGAGGAGGCCGAAGATCTCGAGCCGGACGAGTTCGTGCCGGACCTGGAGAAGATTCGCGGGGCGGGCAAACATCTCCTGGAGCTGATCAACGACATTCTCGATCTCTCCAAGATCGAAGCGGGCAAGATGGAGCTGTACCTGGAGACGTTTGATCTGTCATCAATGATCGATGACGTTGCCGCAACGGTCGACACGCTCATCCAGAAGAAGAACAATACCTTGCAGATCGAAAAGACTGACAATCTCGGGTCGATCCATGCCGACATGACCAAGATCCGACAGATGCTGTTCAACCTGATCAGCAACGCCGCGAAGTTCACCGAGCAGGGAACGATCACCCTCAGCACACATCGTGAAACCACCGACGCTGGAGACTGGCTCACCTTTGCAGTGAAGGATACCGGGATCGGCGTGGCGGCCGACAAGATCGCCAAGCTGTTCGAGGAGTTTACCCAGGCGGATGCCTCGACCACCCGCCAATTCGGCGGGACCGGCCTGGGACTGGCCATCACCAGGCGTTTCTGCCAGATGATGGGCGGCGACATCACCGCGGAGAGCACGCTCGGTGAGGGATCGACCTTCACGATTCGACTGCCGTCTGAAGGCAGTGCCGTTGCAGACGCTTCGACGGATCTGGAATCCGGGGCGTCGGCAGAGGAAGAAGCGGCGGGTGTGCTGGCGCACTGCAACACTGGTCAGGGAGAATCAGAAAATGGCCAAGATACTGCTGGTACAAGACAACGAGATGAAACGCCTCCTCGAGAAGATCAACACCATGCTCGGAACGCACACCGCCTCGTGAGCTCCAAGGAGAGATGACAATCTGAACGAAAGGGTCGTGCCCTTCGAGTTCCCCTCCCAGGGGACGACGAGCATCTTCGCGCACGATGGAGAGACCGGCTGGCAGGTCGCGCCTCTGCAGGGTCAGCTCGAACCCCGGATGACGACGCCGGGAGCCGACGCGGTGGCGGGGATCGACCAGCGCGACATCGAAGGCCCTCTCGTCGACTGGCGCGAGAAGGGCTACGAGCCGGCGCCCGACGGCGTGGCGACCGGCGAACAGCAGGTGCGACAGTCGGAAGCGCACGACGCGCGATTCTACGTCCTCGGTGGGTTCGGTACCGCGCGCTACTCCGGCTCCCGGTGGCGGTGGAACCCGTCGATCATTGCCGCATAGAGATCACGCACTTTGTCGCCCGTCGAGCCCAGGTAGAGGTGCACGACCAGGAACAGGATGGCGGCCGCAGCCAGCGCCCAGTGGATCGCGGCGACCCACCACGCCCCGGGGTGACCCAACACGCCCTCCGGCAGCACCTTCGGGAACAGCAACGCCACGCCCGAGAGGATCAGCAGCGGGTAGATCACGTACATGACGCCGACGTAGCTGACGTGCTGGAGCGGGTTGAACTTGTGCTCGGTCCCCACGTGATACGGGTGCGGCTCGCCCTTGAAGATGCCGAACAGGTACCACCGGGCCTGCCGGAAGTTGCCCTTCAGCCCGTCCCGCGGCTTCGACAGGTATTGCCGTTGATTACCGCTGAGGAGGTTCCCGATCAGGAAGAGGGCGCCCACGACCACTAGCAGGCTACCTCCCAGGTTGTGCACGTCAAAAGCCGTTTCGAACGACATGATGGGCCCGCGCCGCTGGCCGAAGTGCATACGCACGCCGGTGTAGGCGAGCACGATCATCAGGATCGCGTTCGACCAGTGCCAAAGCCGCAGCCAGCTGGGGTACAGCTTCACCTTCTTGGCGGTGGCCGACATCCTCGGACGGTTGCGCCGAGTCAGAACGCGCAGCAGCGCGTGCCCCAGGACGCCGCAGACCGTGAGCCAGAACAGACCCACGAGGACGCCGTCCACCACGCGATTCCGCGTCGCGCCCGGCATATAGGCATCCTTGAAGATCAGCGGGTTCGTGACCCAGGACGACGGGTCGTCCCGGCCGACGTACTCTGCGATGTGCGGCGCGTTCACGTCGTGACAGGCATCGCACGCGCGGGTCGCCTGCGCCCGGGGCAGCACCTCGTGCACGTTGGAGCCGTCGATCGGCGTGTGGCATCCGACGCAGCGCATCTTCCCGTGTGCCTCGCGCCTGGGGATCCACGCGTGCGCCTCCCAGAGCCCCTTGACCCCCTCGCGACCAGCGGCCGCGATGACCGCATCGCGGTGGCAATTGATGCAGCTCTGATTCGCCTCGCGCACCCGCTCCTCGCGGGGCATGTCAGCCCGATTGCCCCGCATGGTGTGAGGGTCGTGGCAGCGCACGCACGAGAACGTCTCGATCTCCGTGGCGTGGATGCTCCGCTCGTACTCCTCGGTGATCTCCTCGAAGTCGTCGTGGCACTCGACGCATGCCGGCGGAGGAGCACCGAGTCGGTGCGGGAGCTCGTCGAACGCCTCGTCGTCCGCGCCCTCGTGGCAAACCGCGCAGTCGAGGCCGGCGTGGACGCTGCCCTCCCAACGGTCCACCTCGAAGACGAAGATCCGGTGGTCGGTGACGGCCTCGGCCGGCTTCACGTGGCACTTGACGCACGTCTCGGCCCCGGCTGGGCGGGCTGCCAGGCACCAGGCCACGAGCTGGAGAGCGATGAGCACGGGGAACGCGGTTCGCATGGCAGAACCTCCCATTCGTCGTGCGGGCGCCTCCCCCGCGACTCGACGGTGCGGACCTTCCTGTGGCAGGGTCGTCACTTGGTGTGATCGCTGTGGCACATCAGGCACTCCATGTGGCCCTGCTGGTGGTTCATGCCGGGTTTGGTATGCCACATGTCGTCTGGGCCGTGGCACTCAACGCAGTGGGTGATGCCCTCGGAGGGCTCCCACGCCGGCGGTGTCCAGCGCCCGGCGAAGTACTCGTTCAAGGCCTGCACGACGGTGTAGACGACCTCGCCGCAGACCTTTGCACAACGCTCTTTCTTCGCTTTGGAGGAGATCTCGGCGCCCGCGGCCAATGCCCACTTCGAGACTGACGTATGGCACAACGGCGACATCGCCTTCACCTTGACCTGACCGGGCATCTCGGAGATGTCGTCGAACCGGTCGGTCGGGAACTCCTGCTTGGCGTACCAGTAGAACAGGCGATCGATCATCGGCCGGAAGACCTGATGATCCTCGCCGAATGCCACGAGGTTGATGATGCAGGAGGCGCCGCCGAGTGATCCGCAAAGGGTCCCGTGCCCCCCGTACCCGCCCGCCGCATGGGACATCATCAGGTCGGGCAGCGTCGTCCACGGATACCCCACCCGCTCCTTGAGCAGGCTCAGGAGCGAGAGGTACGAACCGGAGCCGCACCCCCCGCGGATGGGATCGGGATACAGACGATAGGCCCTCCGACCGGCCTCCAGCGGGTCGATCTCGCCCCACTTCCACGGCAAGGGAGGCGCATCGGGGCCAGGCGTATTCGGCTGTGCGGCGAATCCACCGATGGCAGCGCCCACACCACCGCCCACGAGGAAGGTGGCAGAGCTGGTGAGCAGGCCGCGACGGGACCACGTCCGCCCGTCATTCTCCTGCCTCGGGTTCGTTGCGCCCTCGGGATTGGTTTCCATATCTCCTCCTTTGCGCTCGGCAGCCTTGTGCCCCCGTTGCGGATGAGCCATCCGCGTAGCTCGAGAAATTCCCCGGGTGGGACCGTAACACATCGTCTCAATGGCCATATTCGTGGCGCCCCGAAATCCCCTCGTGCTCTATTCACTACAGGCTCCCAACCCGGAGGAGCCGGAACCAAACAGGGGCCGGCACGCTCGGGGCCGCCGCTGCCACCGGGCGTGGTAGGTTCTCGGATTCAACGCAAAGGTGCAAGGGCGCAAGGAGGGATTGAATGACCGAGAACGAGATCAGCAAGGTGGTCGTAGAGGCGGCGATTGAGGTGCATCGGATCCTTGGAGGACCGGGGCTTTTGGAGAGCGTGTATGAGGAGGCGCTGGCCTACGAGTTGGAGCTTCGCGATTATGTCCATGCTGCGCGATCATCCCCGGATCGGCGACGAACGCCTGCGGGTTCGATTCATGGGGTTCGGTGAGCACTTCCTGGAAGTCGAGCTCTTTGCCTACGCGCTCACCGATAATCAGCCTGGGTTTTTCGAGATCCGCGAGGACGTGCTGCTGAAGGTCATGGAAATTGTCGAGGCAGCGGACGTCCGGCTCGCCCTGCCGACGGAGATCCACTACGTCCAGGCGGAGGAACCGATCGATGGCCGGCAGACCACAGCATGAGGCTGCACAGCACCCGACGTCCGCAGTAGAAACACCGGTGGAAAGACCGGGTTAGAATCAACCCCACACGGACCCGAAGGAGATTGCGTAATGAGCACAACGTTTCCCGTTCTTCGTTTGCTTCGACTGTCGACCCGGGTGGCCTTGACCGCCGGAATCCTGATCGTGGTCGCGGGGTCGGTCAACGGACAGGTCGCGCGGCGAACCTACACCGACACCCTCGAGGTTCCCGTCC
>JAOZUP010000250.1 GCA_029938595.1 Thermoanaerobaculales bacterium
TCGGCACGGAGATCACGGCGCTGTCTGGTGGCAAGCTGCGGCAGTTGCGTCGGCGGGTAGCGATGATCTTCCAGCAGTTCAACCTTGTTCGGCGGCAGACAGTGCTCACCAACGTGCTGTCAGGCGCTCTCGGTCGCACCAGCCTGCTGCCGAGCCTGCTGATGTCGTTCCCACAGGGAGAACGGGAGCGCGCACAGGCCAGCCTCGACAGAGTGGGGCTGGGCGACCGTGGCGGTAGCCGAGCCGACGCGCTCTCCGGCGGGCAGCAACAGCGGGTGGCGGTGGCTCGGGCCCTGATGCAGGAGCCGCAGTTGATCCTCGCCGACGAGCCGGTTGCCTCGCTCGACCCGGCGCTGCGCCATTCGGTCATGCGCCACATCGAGGCCCTCAACCGGGATGAGGGTATGACCGTGATCTGCTCCCTGCACGACATCGATCTGGTCGAGCGCTACGCCACCCGGATGGTGGCCCTGCGTGACGGCCGGTTGGCGTGGGAGGGACGTGCCGACGATTTCGACCGCGACACCTTCCGCGAGATCTACGGTGAGGACGCCGAGCCGGCCTCGAACTCGGGGTTCTGATGGGGGACGGACGCCATCTATCGCCCCGACAGGCCGCCTGGCGCGAGAATATCGACCGCGCGCAAGGCGTCGCCCTCGACGCTACCTTGATCACCATGGCGATGCTGATGGCGGAGCTGGTGGTGGTCGCCTTCTCAGGCCGCCGCGGGCCGACAGGCCTCCTCCTCAGCGCCGAGAAGATCCTCGACCTCCTCCACTACGGGTGGGCGGCGGCTGGAGGCCTGGTTCTGGCGCTGATCTGGAATCTCTTCTACCGCCGGCTGGGGGCGTCGCCGGGACGGGCCCTCGTGCTGGGGGTGCCGGAGTGGGAGCGCGATCTCGAATGGACCCACACTCTGCGCGGGTGGTTCGTCGCGGTCTTCATCGAGCTCACCTTCTTCGCCGGCTGGCTGATCACCGAGCTGGACCTGCTGGCGCTCTTCACCAAGTTCACCAAGGCCACCGACATCGTGCGCGGTCTCATGCACCCCTCGAGCAGCGTGCTCCACGAGGGGCTGGTGCTGTTGGTGCAGACGATCTTCCTTGCCTTCATGGCCACCGCTTTCGCCATCCCGGTTGCCTTCGTCCTGGCATTCCCCTCGGCCCGTAATCTGACCCGGGGTTCGGCGATCTCGCGCTTCGCCTACACCGTGTCGCGGACGCTGATGAACTTCGTGCGCGCCGTCGAGCCGCTGGTGTGGGCGCTGATCTTCATCACCTGGGTGGGCATCGGTCCATTCGCCGGCGTGCTCGCCCTGTGGGTGCACTCGGTGGCGGCGCTGACCAAGCTCTACTCCGAGCAGATCGAGTCCATCGACACCGGCCCCATGGACGCCATCACCGCCACCGGCGCCTCCACCCTGCAGGTGCTTCGCTACGGCGTCGTGCCGCAGGTCATCCCGCCCTTCCTGTCGTTTACGATCTACCGCTGGGACATCAACGTCCGCATGTCGACCATCATCGGCTTCGTCGGCGGTGGGGGCATCGGCTACATCCTCCAGCCGCGGGTTGATCTCGGGGAGTGGGGAGAGGTGGGGACGCTGGTCCTCCTGATCGCAGCCACCGTGTGGGTGATGGATATAATTTCCGCTAAAATTCGGGAGCGCTTTGTTTAGCAATTCTCGGCCGTGGAGCCGCCGGCCTTACGGCCGTCGACTCCCCGGCCGAGTATTGCTGTTAAAGAGAGTTTTCTTATTCTAATTTTAGCCATTCGGGGTTGGGCAGTGGGCGGGCGTAGCCCGCACGCTGCACGACCGCGAATTGCTACGAATTGCTAGAAGTCGTAATACCAACCAATCCCGAGCCAGCTCTCCTTCTCCCACAGGAACTGGCCCATGACCGAGCGTCCGGTGCCGAACTCGACGGCTAGACGGTGCACCGCGCTTCGGTTTCCCACGGGGATCCAGTAGCCCGCCTGGGCCGTGAATCGGGTGCTCCAGTCGGTTTCCTCGTAGGTCCGGATATCGATCGCCGCGAACCGCGAAGCACTTCCATTCAAGTACTTCTGCTTGCTGATGTACTGCAGGCCGGCTTCCATCCGGCTGGTGATCGAACCGGCGATACCGTTGCCGACGCCGAGTTCGGCGTAGGTCGTCCAGCGTGGTCGGAAGCGCCAACTCACACCGAGCGCCGCCTCCTCGCGGGTGTAGTGGATCCGCTTGCGGCCGGTCCTCTCCGAGTACTCGTCGCCGATGTGCGAGGAGTTGTGCTGGCTACCGAAGCGGAAGCCGAGGTCCGGGGTGAGCATCCAGCTTAAATAGAGTCCGTAGAAACCGTCCCAGCCGGTGTTGTCCCAGCTGTACTCGATATCGAATTGGGCGGCGAGGCCGCCCTCGAAGCTCAGCTGCCATCCGATGTCGGGCTCGCCCTCAGGGTGCCAGCGACGGATGCCGAAGCTGCCGCCGACACGGAGCCCGAAGCGTGCGGCGCCGGTCTCTGGAATCTCCGTGTCCGCAAGCCACTGGATGGTGAGGGCGTTCTGCGGCCGGATGGGATCCGCGATGTAGCGGGGATAGAAGTCAGCCGTTGGAAACCAAACGCTGACTTTTTTCTTCTTTTCGGAGGTATCGGTGGAATCCTCGTCGGCTGCATTTGCCGGCGGCACCGAAAAAAGGGAGGAGAGGAGAAGGACTGCCGACCCGATATACAACGAACGCCACATAGCACGGAAGTGTAGCGTAGCTTTCTGGTTTTGAACCCGTTTGTGATCCTCACGGAATCGATGGCACTCGTAAGGAACTTCTGAATTGCCTGGGAGCGGAACCGTCCTGAAACCCTAACAGCAATTCGCGCTCGTGCAGCGTTCGGCCTACGGCCGTCCACTGCCCGAGCGCGAATTGCTTTGCTTAATGCGCCTCGCCCGAGTACATCTCCCCGGCATCGATGGATGTTTGGAGCCAGTTCTGTGGTGGCGGCAGCGGGCAGGTGGCATAGGGGGTGAAGGCGCAGGGCGGGTTGTAGGCGAGGTTGAAGTCGAGCACGGTCGTGCCGTCCACCCCGGTCGCTTCCGCAGACAAGAAGCGGCCGGCGCCGTAGGTCGTCACCGCGCTCGTGCCGTCGCGGAAGATCAGGAAGTACCCGTCGTCATCCGGGCTGCTCTGATAGGGCTCCAGAGTGTGCTCGGTCCCATCGATCGTGAAGTGAAGCAACCCCGGGGCGAGCATCACGGTGTCCTTGCCGAGAACGGTGGGGATCGCAACCTCGCGCGGCTCGTCGTAGGGCTCCAGTCGTGCCTCGACGCGATTGGCCGAATCGATCGGGAAGTGCTTGATGCCCTCGAACGCGAGGCGGGATGGCGCTTCGGGATCCTTCACCCGTGCCGCCAATCGTCCCTCGCGGTCGATGATGTAGAACTGGATGCGGCCCGCGGTGATGATGTCGGCTTTGCCCGCCGCGTCCGTTTTCAACATAGCTTTGGTGAGTGGTTCGCCGTTGATCTGGACCCCGGCGCCCTCCTCTGAAAAAACGACCACCGCGCCGTCCGGACCGAGGATCAAGAGACCGGCGATGTCGGGTACGCTCGGATCCGGCAGCACCACCGCGCCGTCGTCGGCCGAACCGAAGCGGTTCTCACCTGGCTCGAGCCAATACAGTCCGGTCAGACTGAGCCAGCCGTCGTCGGCGGTGAGCCGGGTGAGTCGAGCGTTGCGCCACTCCTCGACCTCGGCCGCATAGGCCGGGTCGATGGGCATGGGCGCCTCGGTGCAGGCCGCGGCAGTGAGCAGAATCATGGCCGCAACCGCGCGGCGACTGACGAAAGGGATACGCTTGATCATCGGCGTGTTGTATCACAATCTCTCCCTGCCCGGAATCGCTATCGCAATCGCTATCGGTATCGAAAACCTCAACCGTCGAAGTTTTCATCGATAGCGATAGCGATAGCGATCCCGATCGGTATTTCTGTCTTCATGCGGAATGACCATCACCCATTCTCAGTTCCTGTACTATGAGATCTCATCTCGAAGAGATCGAGCGGAATGAAACTCGAAAACGGCACTCACCTCGGTTCGTACTCGATCCGCGAGCTTATCGGCTCGGGCGGAATGGGTGAGGTTTATCGTGCTCGCGACACCCGGCTCAAACGGGATGTAGCGGTCAAGGTGCTCCCCGAGCAATTGGCGGAAAACCCCGAGGCGCTCGCTCGATTCGAACGCGAGGCGCAGAGCGTCGCCGCCATTTCGCACCCGAACATCCTCGCCATCCACGACTTCGGCCGCGACGAGGGTCTGTCCTACGCGGTCATGGAGCTTCTCGAGGGCGAAACCCTGCGTGAGAGGATGGAGCGGACGAACGTGTCGCCCACCAAGGCGTTGGAGATCGCCCGGCAAATCGCCGGTGGGCTGGTCGCTGCCCACGACCGGGGCATTGTCCATCGGGACCTCAAGCCGGAGAACGTCTTTTTGACCAGGGACGGGCTCGTCAAGATCCTCGACTTCGGGCTTGCAAAACAGGTTGCCGCGACGTTCTCCCATGACTCGAATACCGCGGGGCCGACCCTCGGCCACAGCCAACCCGGGGCGGTGCTCGGTACGATCGCCTACATGTCGCCGGAGCAGGCCCGGGGCCTTGCGGTGGACCAGCGCACCGACCTCTTTTCTCTGGGAGTCATCCTCTACGAGATGCTCTCCGGTCAAAGGCCCTTTCAGGGCGGGAGTTCCGCCGATGTCATAGGCGCGATCCTGCGTGAAGACCCTCCGGACTTTAACGGATCCGAGAGCTTCGTTTCTCCGGCCCTGCAGCGGGTCGTGAGCCGCTGTCTGGAGAAGGACGTGCACGACCGATTCCAGACCGCCCGCGACCTGGTGTTCGCGTTGGAAACCATTACGGACCTCGAAACGGGGGTGCATTCTTCGGGCGCGACCGCAGTCGAAGCGCCTGCAGCGGAATCACTGACCTCGGTTGCCGTCCTGCCCTTCACCAACATGAGCCCCGACCCCGAGCAGGACTACTTTTGCGAGGGAATGGCCGAGGAGATCATCAACGCCCTGGGCACGATCGAGGGTCTTCGAGTCGCCGCCCGCAGCTCGGCCTTCCGGTTCACGGAAAAGGCGCAGGACATCCAGGAGGTGGGCGGAAAGCTCAAGGTGAAGACGGTGCTCGAGGGCTCGGTCCGCACGGCCGGAAACCGCATCCGGGTAACCGTGCAGATGATCGACGTCGACAACGGCTTCCAGCTCTGGTCCGAGCGCTACGACCGGGAGATGGAGGACGTCTTCGCCCTCCAGGACGAGATCTCGGAGAGCATCGTCGGGGCGCTTCAGATGAAGCTGGGTACGGGCGCCAAGGAGGAAGTGAAGCGGCCGACGGCCTCGCTGCAAGCGTATCAGCTCTACCTCAAGGGACAGCACAACTGGTACAAGCGTGAGACGGGTTCGTTGCAAAAAGCCGCGGAGTTCTTCGAACAGGCAGTCGAAAAGGACCCCTCATACGCACTGGCCCATGCCGGCCTCGCGGCCACCTACTGCAGCCTCGCCTTCTACGGGATGGAGCCGGCGGCGACCAGGGTAAAAGCGGGCATTGCAGCGGAACGCGCTTCCTCGTTGGCGCCTGAGGTGGCCGAGGTGCGGGCCGCGCTCGGCCTCCACGCGGCCTGGCTAGCCTACGACTGGGAGACGGCGGAGAGGGAGTTCCGGGCGGCCATCGAGGCCAACCCCTCGTACGCGCTGGCTCACTGCTGGTACAGCTTCACGCTGTCGAGCCTGGGCCGAGGCGACGAGGCGTTGGCGGCGGCGGAACGCGCTCGCGAGGTTGACCCACTGTCGCCGTACGTCAACACCGTCCTGGGGCTCGCCCTCGTCTCGGCTGGACGGAGGCAGGATGCGCTACCAGCGCTCGAAGAAGCGGTCGACATCGACGCGGATTCCCTTTACAGCTTGTGGGTGTTGGGAGCGACCTACGGCGCTCTCGGGCGTCACGATGAGGCCGCAGCCCTCTTGGAGAAGGCCGTGACGCTGTCCGACCGAAGCGGCTATTATCTGAGTTGGCTTGGTTGGGCCTATGGCATTGCCGGGGAGCGCGAGAAGGCGGAGAGGATCCTGGAGGAGCTTTCGGTGAGATCTCCGGGCGAGCCAACTCAGCCCATACTTTTGATGCAGATCCACAGCGGTCTCGGCAACATCGACGCCGCATTCGAGGCGCTCGAGAAGGCTATCGCCGAGGGCGATCCCGCCGCGGCCTTCATCGGCTTCCCAACGATGGACCCGCTGCGCAAGGACCCGAGGTTCGAGG
>JAOZUP010000251.1 GCA_029938595.1 Thermoanaerobaculales bacterium
GGACGATGCGCAGATTACCCCCGACGGTGAGAAGATCCTCTACCTGGCAGCCTTCGAAAAGGGATATGACCTGTGGGTCTATGAGCCGCGCAAGAAGGAGGTCAAGCTGCTCGCCAAGCTCAAGGCCGAACGCACCGATGGCATGCAGCTCGACACGGAAGGCAAGAAGGCCTATGTCCTCGCCGACCGCCAGCTGAAATCGGTCGAGGTGGAGTCGGGCAAGGTGAAACCAGTCTCGCTCCAGGCCAAGATGGAGCTAGACCCCGCGGCAGAACGAGCCTATTTACTCGAACATGCATGGCGGCAGACCCGGGAGAAATTCTACCTCGAGGACATGGGGGGCGTGGATTGGGATCTTTACCAGGATGCGTACGCGCGCTTCCTTCCCCACATCGACAACAACCGCGACTTCTGCGAGCTGGTCTCCGAGCTCCAGGGTGAGCTCAACGCCTCCCACCTCGGGTGCTACTTTCGGCCGCGCGACCCCTCCGCCGACGCCACCGCGGCGCTTGCCTTCTTTCCCGATTCCGACTATGACGGCGCCGGTATCAAGATCGCCGAGATCATCAACGGCGGGCCGCTGCAGAACGCCGACACCAAGGCTGCCGCCGGAACCATCATCGAGGCTATCGGCGGCCGCACCGTCGCCGCCGGCGAGAACTGGTACCCGTTGCTCAACCACACCGCTGGAACGCTGACCCGGATCTCCCTCTTTGATCCGGCAACCGGCACACGCTGGCAGGAGACGGTCAAACCGATTTCGCAGGGCGCCGAGTCCGAGCTCCTCTACCAGCGCTGGGTGCGGTCACGGCGCGCCGAGGTCGACCGACTCTCCGGCGGCCGGCTCGGCTATGCCCACATCCGCACAATGAACGACAGCCGCTTCCGCGAGATCTTCGAGGATATTTTCGGCAAGGCACTGGACAAGGACGGCATCGTTCTCGACACCCGTTTCAATAATGGCGGCAATCTGGTCGAGGCGCTGACCGTCCTGCTCACCGGCCAGGTCTATGCGCGGGCGTTGCCGCGCGGCCAGAAGATCGGTGTCGAGCCGACGCACCGGTGGAACAGACCGTCGATTGTGGTCATGAACGAGGGCAATTACTCCGACGCCCATTGCTTCCCGGCGGCCTACACCGCGCTCGGAATCGGCAAGATGGTGGGGATGCAGGTGCCCGGAACCTGCACCTCCGTGTGGTGGGAGCGCCTACAAGACCGCAGCATGACCTTTGGAATCCCACAGGTGGGCTACATCGATAACGATGGCGACCTGATGGAGAACAAGCACCTGGATCCGGATTACACGATCGACAACGACCCCGCGCTCGAAGCGGTGGGTCAGGATCAGCAATTGGAGAAGGCGGTCGAGGTTCTGCTGGCGGAGATTGCTACTCGAACTCGAGGGTGATGTCAGGATCGAGTTTGCCGATGCCCTTGGGCTTTGCTGTAGTCTTGGGAGCAGACGTCGTCGCTGGTGTTGGGTCAGGCTCGCGGTTGAGGCTCTCCAGGTAGTTCTGCAGCATTTCCTCACCGTCGTCCGCAAAGCTGAGGAACTTGACGCCGAGACCATCGACGCTTCCCCGATTCGGCGTCGAGTGCCGGACAAGTTCGCCCCAGCCGAGGATGGTGCCAACGGGGTCAGAAAGGTCGATCTTGAAGGTCACTTTCGACCCGAGCTGCGGCTGGTGTCGGGTCTTCACCAACATTCCGGACATGGACAGATTTTCGGTCTGACAGAAGAGCTCGCGCCCGGTACCGCCGAGGACAGATTCCAGGTTGGTAGGCAGCCGAACGGTCGCCCTCGGGGCGACATCGAGCAGGGTAGTCATCTGCTCGCGGATGATCTCCGGAGGATCGCTCACCAGCATGATCCTGTTGACGCCGTGGCTCTTGAGCGCCCGCGCCGCATCCACCTGGTCGGGCTCGGCGAGGATCAAGATGGCTGCGGCGCGGCTCGACGACCCGCGGGCCCGAAGCTCGCGCACTACCTTCTCGAGCGGCCGCTGGCACGGCTCGGCATCCATGATGATGACGTCGTACCGGGATTCATAGGCCATCGACACACCAGCCTCGGGCGTCTCGACCCATTCGACGCTCAATGTGTCGCGTCGCAGCTCGGGTGCGAGCCGCTCGAACGCCTTCCGCTCGAGCCCAGCCGCAAGGACTCTGGGTTGATTGTCGTCCACGCTTCCTCCATCGGCCCGTCCGGTTCCACCGCGGGCGGGCCACGCATGAGATTGACACCAAACCCTCCCACGCGGGATTGGTCCGGGCCGCACTCATCTTCCATTATCACATTACCCGGTGAGATATCTGTGTCAGCGCGCGCTTCGCCACCTCTTTCGCACATCCGGCGAGGACGGATCTCCGGTTCTCAGCGCCAACAGTGGCAGGTAGACCCACGACGGATCCTCCTCGACGCACACGGCGCCCGCCGCCCGACCCGTTACAGAGCTCGACCGCCCGGCCTCGAAGCGGACACGCTCGCGAAAGGCAGAGCCGGCATGTGAGATCACCGGAACAGTGTATGCCCACTCACCCACACACCCGGATACAGGATGCAAGATGCAAGTCCCCTGGCATCTGGTATCCGGTATCCGGTATCCGGAATCTGGCATTTGGGAGCCGGGTGGCTGGGAGGATACAATTAGAGCAGTGACGAACGACCAGACCTCCCGGCTGCGAACCTTCATCCGCTCCACCCTCGGGTGCGGCTGTCCAGACGAGGTTCTGCGGTGGATCGATTGCACCCATACTATGGTCAACTGCGACGAGGACACGAGGCTTTCTCGAATCGACGTCGGCGGGCAGCTCTTGGTTTATGTCCTTCATGCGTCGGGTAATCCACACCAGGTCGCGGCCACCTTGCCGGCGATCGTCGCCGCGGGTCTCGTGGAAAGGGACGGGGCGGGTTTCAACCGGCTGCGGGTCGTGGTTGCGGCGGATGACCCTGCCGCAGTCAGTCCGACGGCGGAGCGGGCCTTCTCCGAGTCAGCCCCGGTGGACGATCGCCTCCACCTGCACGTGGTCAAGGTCGGCGAGCTGCCGTTCGAGTAGGTATTCGGCTACATGTGGGAGGGGATAAACCCCTCCCCTACAAATCTAGAATCGTAGGGGCGGGGTTTATCCCCGCCCGCTTCTAATACAGCGGCTCAGCCGCGATCCAGTGCATGATCGGATCGGCCTCGAGCTGGTGAGCTGCATGATCGTCACAGCAGGTCGTCTGCTGCCCGCACGAGGGGCAGGTGTGAACCTCACCGATCATCGTACGATCGGTCTGCTCGGCCGACCACACCTGGATGGCGTCACAGTAAGTGCAACGGATTGGATCTGGTCTTTGCATGAGACAAAGTCTCCCTCCATAACGTACGCAGAAACGATATCCCATGTGCGCAAATGATTGAAAGTCCCGGCGCGGCAAAAAATACACCGCAGCGCGGCACCGCCACACTGCGAATTAGGAATGAGGAATTAGGAATTACGACCCAACCACCCCCAATGATCGACACGAGGGTGTGGATGGCATTCCTAATTCCTAATTCCTAATCTGTTAAAGCAGCCGTTCATCCGCGTCCTCGCTCAGCGCTATCACCGTTCTGAAGAGGGCTCGGACGATCTCGATGTTGTTGGACAGGAGGTCGAAGAAATCCTCTGCCTCGATGATCAGCACCCGGGTGTCGGTGACAGCGACTGCGTCGCCCAGCCGCGGCCTGCCGCTCAGGATGTCGTGGACCCCGAATCGGCCGCTGGGGCCGATGACGGCGCCCTTCTCGTCGTCGACATCGAGTCCGACCCTGCCTTCAATCACACAGTAGAGGCCGTCGGCGGGATCGCCACGACGGAAGATAACCTCTGATTTCTCATACGTCTGTTCGCTCGCGATCGCCGCCAACCGCAACACCTCTTCGGCGTTGCAGTGGGCGAAGAGATCCACGCCCTGGAGAAAGACCATCATCTCGATCTGTGCCATGGGGGCCATGTCCCTGTCTCCTCCCTTTGCGATCACTCCTCGGGTCCGCAACCCGCCCTCGACTCGCCGGCTGACCCAGGCGGCCGTCTCCCGCACCATCGGGTCCTCCGCCTCCTCCGCCAGGGAACTCACCAGGGGGTACAGAGCGACGATCTCCTCGTTCCACACGTTGTGGAGGGCCGCGAGGATGATGCCGACAGCGCTTGGATCGTTCCTTGGATCGATGCGAATCAGGCGATCGAGAGTCTGTTCAGGCGACTGGAGGCTGATATCGAAGAAGAGCTTTGCTCTCCGCAGCTTGTCCTCCGGAGGCGCGTCATCGATGACCGCAAAAACATCGCGCCGAACAGATCCCGACAACGTGTTGTCGAGGTACTCGAGAGCCCGGGCGCGGAGGTTGGGCTGGCCGCTGAGGAGGCTGCGCTGGGCCGCCCGAACATCCTCGGGATCTTCAAGAAGCTCCAGCAGGCCGAAGATGTTGCTGACCTTCCCCGCCATCCGTTGCGCCAACAGTTGTTGTGGAAGGGTCGGCACCCGTCCGTCCTTCTTCCACACAGCCAGCGGGCCATCGAGGCGCGCCTCGTGAAGCGAGGACACCGCCCACAAATCGGCCAGCAGACGCAGGTACCGGGCGGTCTCGCGACTGAGTTGCTGGACGATCGTGCGCCGCTTGAAACTGATCTCCTCGTTTCGGGTCCTCATGTAGACCAGCGCCTCGATGATCTTCGAGCGCAGCATGGCATCGCTGGAGTCGATGTTTTCGACCAGTGTGTCGGCGCCGCTTTGGATCCCGATAAGAGCGATCGTCTTCGGCATCGCCCGCCGCACCCAAACCTGTTCGTCCGGTGATTTCATAAAGAGCAGCAGTTGCCCGACTGCACTCTCGCCCTGAGCGACAAGAGCATCTCGCGCCTCGTGCTTGAGACGCCGGTTGGCCATCAACGAGATGAGAATCGTTGCGTACAAGGGGTTGGGTCCGCCGCGGTCGAATCGCAATCGCACGGTGCCGATGGCTGCCCGCACCACCGCGAGATCGCAATCGTAGAGAAGCTGAACCACGACGTCGCTGGCCGTCGGGTCAGCCACCTGGCCTAGCGCGCGAGCGGTTTCCGCCCGCACCTCCGGATCGTCGTTGGCGACCAGGTCGGTGAGCACCTCCTCGGCGCGCCGAGCTCCTTCCGCGTCGCCACCGCCAAGGAGGCTTGCCACAGCCGAGGCCCGGATGTGGAGGTCGTCGTCATCAAGATGATCCAGCGCCAATTTCGCCGCGTGCTCGCCGCGCAGCACGGCAAGGGTTCGCATGGCGCCGGTCCGCACCTCGGCATCGACATCGCTCATTGCGCGCTCGACAAGGGGTGCCGCGTCCTCGCGCCCGGTGTCGGCCAAGATTTCGAGGGTCTTTCGGCGGACCTCCGCACTTTCGTGGTGGAGCAGCAGGGGCGGCACGAGGCGCCCTTCTCCGCTGGTCGACAGCAGCTCGAGGCTGTGCAGCACCTTGCGGGCATCCGAGCTGCCGAGCGACTGCATGAGGGTCGTCACGGTGGTCACGTCGCTCGGGTCGATTGCAGCATCCGGCTGGATTGTTCCCGATTTCAGACCCTCGCGGAAAGCAGTGACGTACTCGTTCCGCACCTTGAGAGTCAGCACCATCCAAGATCCCGCCAGGATGAGCGTCAACACGCTGACGAAGTTCGCCGGCAGAAACCTCAGGGTCAAGAGAATAAGGACTGCCGCGGCACCCTTGCCGAAGCGCTGGACAAAAACGTCGATAAATGCCTTGGCCTTGACTCGGAGATCCGCCGCCACCGGCATGAAGAGCAGCTCGCGGGTCACCTGGTCGACCGAGTGGCGGAGGCTGCCCTCACCAACGAAGAGAACCCAGATCAACGGGAAGACCAACGCCGGTACAAATACGATCGCCAGCACCACCCCAAGCTGGGCGATCAGGACCGTGGACGGAAGCACGCGCATGCCCACGCCGACTCCGAGGGCACGGTGGATCCGCCCGGTGAAAATGAGCTGGAAGAAGAACCCCACGACTCCCACCAGGCTCAGGGCGATGCTGAACATCGAGGTGCGTTGATCGAGGGTGTCCGTCGTGATATCCACCCACCAGTTGAACTGCCATTGCACCAGCTGCCCCACCATGACCGTGGCCAACATGAGGAGGGAGATGAGGGCGAGGAGCCGCGAACCACGCAGAGTCCGCCAACCGCCACGCGCCTCCTCGTATCGTTCTCGGCGACGACGGGGCGGAGCCGCGGGCTCAGGACCCTTTGCCCTTTCGATGAACACCACCAACAAGGGAACGGCGA
>JAOZUP010000252.1:0-3347 GCA_029938595.1 Thermoanaerobaculales bacterium
TCTGGATTTCGACATCCGCGCCGAGATGCCGGAGACTGCGCACCAGGATGTCGCCAAGGACCGAGTTGCGGAGGTGACCGATGTGGGCGGCCTTGTTGGGGTTGATGTTGGTGTGTTCGACGATCGTCTTGTGTGCTTTGGTCCCGACGACGCGTTTTTCGCCTGCGAGGAGCGCGGTAAGTATCTGGTCCCGGTGCAGATAGAGGTTGAGGAAGCCGGGCCCGGCGATCTCCACTCGTGCGACCTCCTCGGGCCAGTTCGTCTTCTCGGCCAACGTTTCAGCGATCTGACGCGGCGATCGTTTCAGAATCCGCGCCAACGGCAGCGCACCCGGCCACGCGAGATCTCCGAGATCGCGCCGCGGCGGCACCTCGAACGTCACCTCCTCCGGGCGAAGCTCGAACTCCGCTTCGAGCGCCGCCCGCAGTGCCTCAGCGGCGCGTTTCCTGATCGATTCCAAGGGCATTCCCAGCCTCCAGTAGTCGAGCAGGGATTCTACTTCAAATCCTTGCCGTCACACGTCGAACGTGTGACGGCAAGGATTCGAATTGAGGAAATAAGGGATTCCGAGGTCTGTGAGAGTCTGTGCGGACCGTTCGAGGAGCTCAGACGGATCCACCGGACAGCCTTCGTGCTACTTCCTTCCGGAGGCGGTTCTGGTCCAACTCCGGGTGGCTGCTGGCCAGGAGGTTGATCAACATCTTGCGGGCTGCGGCCCACATACCGAACGCAATGCTCAGGCGCTCCTGCGGCGTCTTGGTGCGCAGGACTTCAACGATTGCCGGATCGGGCGCTTCGAGCCGCACTCGAGTCCTATTCATATGGAGATTCTACCTTTTTCAAATACTCGCCGCTCACACGCCCGGCGTGTGACGGCGAGAATTTGAGAGGCACGACGCTTCAGGTTGGCAAAACGAACAACTGGGGGTAGTATGCGGCGGCGTCGGCCGCAATGGATTTTGCTGTCGGCGCGGCTTCGAATTGGAGGCGTCGATGGCAGTTGATCTTCAAGGGCGTTCCTTCCTCAAGCTTCTCGATTTTACGTCGGAGGAAATCCGTTCGTTGTTGGCTCTCGCGGCCGAGCTCAAGGTCAAAAAGAAGGCCGGGATACGGGAGCGGACCCTCGATGGCCTGAACATCGCCCTGCTCTTCGAAAAGCCGTCCACCAGGACCCGCTGTGCCTTCACCGTTGCCTGCGTCGACGAGGGAGCGCACCCGGAGTACCTGGGCAAGTCCGACATCCAGTTCGGCAAAAAGGAAACGGTGGCCGATACGGCGCGGGTCCTCGGCCGGTTCTTCGACGGCATCGAGTTTCGCGGCTTCGCCCACCAGACGGTCGAGATCCTGGCCGAGTACGCCGGCGTGCCGGTGTGGAACGGGCTCACCGACGACTGGCACCCGACCCAGGTCCTCGCCGATCTGCTCACGATCGAGGAGGAGTTCGGCGATTTGAAGGGGCGAACGCTGGCTTTCGCCGGCGACGGCCGCAACAACATGGCGAACTCGCTCATGGTGGGCTGCGCCAAGCTTGGGATGCACTGCCGGATCGTCGCGCCCGCAGAGCTTCACCCCGAGGTGGATCTTGTCGCCGCGGTGTCCGAGATCGCGGCCTTCACCGGAGGGTCATTGGTGATCACCTCCTCGATCGAGGAGGGGATGGCCGGTGCGGAGGCGATCTATGCCGACGTCTGGGCCTCGATGGGTGAGGAGGATCTGATCGCAGACCGCATTCGGATCCTTGGTCCCTACAAGATCACCGCGGAGATGATGTCTGCCACGGGTCGTGCGGACACCATCTTCCTCCACTGTCTGCCCAGCTTCCACAACCTCGACACCGAGGTTTCCAAAAAATATCCCGACATCCGCGAGGTCGAGGACGAGGTTTTCGAAGGCCCGCAGTCGCGGGTCTTCGATCAGGCCGAAAATCGGCTGCATACCATCAAAGCGGTGATGGTAGCGACGCTGGGAGACTGATTCCCGTCGCAGAGGAGCTCGGGTGAAATCAGATAACCGTATCTCGGATGGCGCGCGAATTTCGGAAGGAGAATTGAGATGAAAAGAGTAGTCGTATTTGGTGCGGGCCTGGTGGTACGGGCCCACGTCCGCTATCTGTTGGATCATGGATTCGAGGTCACGGTCGCCAGTCGTACGGTGAGCAAGGCGGAGGAGATCCTCGATGGTCACCCCAACGGCACGCCGATGGCCTATGACATCACCGTCGAGCCCGAGCGGCTCGGAGAAATCATCGCCGATCACGACGTTGCGGTGAGCCTACTGCCGTGGCAGTTTCATCCGCAGGTGGCCCGAACCTGTCTCGAACAGGGAAAGCACATGGTGACCACGTCCTATGTCAAGGACGACATGATGGCGCTTGACGCCGAAGCCAAGGAAAAGGGCTTGATCCTCTTCAACGAGCTCGGCGTCGACCCCGGCATCGACCACATGACGGCAATGAAGGTGATCGACCGTGTGCAGGCTGATGGTGGCGAGATCACCTCCTTCCAGTCTTATTGTGGCGGCCTGCCGGCGCCCGAGGCCAATGACAACCCCTACGGCTACAAGTTTTCGTGGAGCCCGCGCGGCGTGCTGCTCGCTGGCCTTAACGACGCTCGCTACCGCAGAGACCGTGAGGTGGTCGATGTCCCCGGTGAGGAGCTCTTCGACCACGTGTGGCCGGTGTCGGTGGCGATCGAGGGCGAGGAGACCGCTCTCGAGGGCTACCCCAACCGCGACTCGATGCCCTACACCGAGATTTACGGCATCGACCCGCGCGACGTGATGTTCCGCGGTACTCTGCGCTTCCCGGGCTGGTGCGCGGCGATGAAGCAGGTGGCGCGCCTCGGTTGGCTGCGCACCGACGGGATTGACGGCCTCGAGGGCAAGACCTACGCAGACCTCACCGCGCTGCTTGCTGGTGTGGACGCCACAGCCAACCTCAGGGCTGAAGTGGCGGCGTACCTCGGAATCGATGCCGACGGGCCCGAGCTCGCCAAGATGGAGTGGCTCGGCCTTCTTGGCGGCGACCCGCTGCCGGGACCGACGGCGCCGGTCGACATCCTCACCGCGCGGATGCTCGAGAAGATGTCCTACGGCGAGGGAGAGCGCGACCTGCTCCTGCTCCAGCACACCTTTGTCGCGGTGTTTTCGGACCGCACCGAGCACATCACCTCGACGATGATTGATTTTGGTATTCCCGGCGGAGACTCGTCGATGAACCGCACCGTCGGTCTACCCGCGGCGGTTGCCGCACGCTTCATCCTCGAAGGACGCTTCACCCAACCTGGCGTCATCGTCCCGGTGATGAAGGAGTTCTACGAGCCGGCGCTCGAAGAGCTCGAAAGGCTGGG
>JAOZUP010000252.1:3447-6250 GCA_029938595.1 Thermoanaerobaculales bacterium
ACCGTGACTGACGTCTTCCGCCACCGCGAGCTCATGGTTTCGGGCTCTATCGACCGCGCGATTCTCCACCTTGGGGTGCCGGCGGCGGCCGCGGCGCTGCTGCAGGCAGGCTTCCTGGTTGTGGACACGTTTTGGCTCGGCCGGGTCGGTCCGGTGGCGTTGGCCGCGGCCTCGACCGCCGGATTCATGATGTGGCTCGCCCAGACTCTGGGCGACGGCGCAGCCTCGGGCTCAGGCTCGGTGTTGGCGCGGGCAGTGGGTCAAGGCGATACCGGGGCGGCGGCCCGCGCGGCGACGGCCGGTCAGACACTGGCGGTGTGGGGCTCGGCCCTTGTGTCCACGGCCGGCCTGCTTTCGAGCCACGCGATGTTCGCCTTTATGGGGACGGCGCCGGCGGTGACTGCGGACGGCTTGCACTACATGTGGGTGATTCTCGCCGGTATGCCCGCCTACTTCCTCTTCGTGTGGCTGTCGGCGGCCTTTCGCGCGGTAGGCGATGCGAAAACGCCGCTCAAGTTGCTGGCGTTGGCCGCGGCGGTGAACCTGGTCGTCGACCCACTGCTCATCTTCGGACTTGGCCCGTTGCCCGCACTCGGCGTCACCGGGGCGGCGCTGGCGACTGTCGCCTCGTGGCTGGTGGCCTCGGTGTGGGGATGGGTTCTGCTCGGCGGGCTCGGCATCCGGCCGCGGCCCTTCGCCTTCCTACAGCCGCCAAGATCAGAGACCTGGCGCGCCCTGCGGGTGGGCCTGCCCCTCGGCCTCGAGGGTGCGCTGTTTTCGTTCATCTACATCCTGCTGACCCGGGTGATCACCTCCTTCGGCACCCCTGCGGTGGCGGCCCTGGGCATCGGCCACAAGCTCGAGGTGCTCAACTACTTCGTCTGCGCGGGCATGGGGGCGGCGGCGACCACCCTTGTCGGCCAGAGCCTCGGCGCCGGTGACCCCCGTCGGGCGGTGCGCTCGGCATGGCGGGCGCTCTTTCTGACCTGTCTGCCGGTGGGGGCGGTGACGGCGCTGCTGGTGGCCTTCCCGGAGACGGCGATCGGGGTGTTCTCCGGAGATGCTGATGTGGTTGCCGCGGGAACGACCTATGTTCTGTTGGTGGGCCTCACCCAGCTCTTCATGGCCGCAGAGGTGGTGCTGTTGGGTGCTTTCGCCGGCGCCCAGTGGACAGCAGTTCCAGCGGTCATAGAGATAGGCTTGACCGCGGTCCGAGTGCCACTCGCCATGTGGCTGGTTTCTCGAGGCTGGGGCGTTGAGGCGGTCTGGTTTGCGATCGCGTCGACCACAGTTGTTAAAGGCACGCTCTTGGCGGCGCTCTTCGGATTGAGGTACGGACGCGGTTGATTTCGGATTTTTTGCCAGTCCACCTCCGCCTACATGCCCGCCCGCCGTCCGCGGTTTTCGACCGCGGCCACGCGTTCTCGGATAGCGTGCCCTCCGAGCACAAGTGCTCGTCGGTCCCACCATCCTCCAACGCTGCGCGACCGTAACCGCGGTCGAAGACCGCGGTGGCGGGCATGGGCACGGAGACGGAGACGGAAATGGGTCAGGGTGTGTACAATGCTCCGGCACATAGGAGGAATCATGATTGATACTATTCGCAAGCTTCTCGCAGACCAGGCCTCGCTGCTCGACTATGAGTGCACGGGGATTTCGAAAGACCAGCTCCATCTTCCGGGGCCCGATTTCATCGATCGTGTGGTGGCCCACACCGATCGCTCGCCGCAGGTGATGGCGTCACTGCAGCGGATGTACAACACCGGCCGGATGGCCGGCACCGGCTTCATCTCGATCCTGCCGGTGGACCAGGGCATTGAACATTCGGGTGCGGCCTCTTTCGCTCCCAATCCGATCTACTTCGATCCGGAGAACATCGTCAAGCTCGCCGTCGAGGGTGGGTGCAACGCGGTGGCTTCGACTCTGGGGGTGCTGGGGTCGGTGTCGCGAAAGTACGCCCACAAGATCCCGTTCCTGGTCAAGATCAACCACAACGAGATGCTGACCTACCCCAATGATTTCGACCAAACCCTGTGGGCATCGGTCGAGCAAGCATGGAACCTCGGCGCCGCCGCGATCGGCGCTACGATCTACTATGGCTCGGAGAACTGCCGGCGTCAGATCATGGAGATCTCGGACGCCTTCCAGCAGGCCCATGAGCTTGGGATGTTCACCGTGCTGTGGTGTTACCTCCGTAACTCGGCCTTCAAAAAGGACGGGGTCGACTACCACGCGGCGGCCGATCTTACCGGTCAGGCCAACCACCTCGGTGTAACCATCGAAGCCGATATCATCAAGCAGAAGCAGGCCACCAACAACGGCGGGTACACCGCGATCGGCTTTGGCAAGACGAGCCCGCTGGTTTACGACAAGCTGGTTCCCGACAATCCCATCGAGCTCACTCGGTGGCAGGTGGTCAACTGCTACATGGGCCGTGCCGGCCTCATTAATTCGGGTGGCGCGTCGGGCGACAACGACCTCGCGCAGGCGGTGACCACTGCGGTCGTGAACAAGCGTGCCGGTGGCATGGGTATGATCTCGGGCCGCAAGTCCTTCCAGAAACCCATGAAAGACGGTGTCAAGCTCCTCAACGCCATCCAGGACGTGTACCTCTGTGACGACGTGACGGTCGCGTAAACTTTTGACCGTTTCCGTGTGCGCGTCTGTGCTTGTGCTCCGGGGAGGCGCTGCCGCGAGAGGATGCCAGGCACGCCGACATGACGTTGAGGACAACGTCATATCGGGATGCCAGGCACCTCCGGTGAACGCGCCTTCAGGCTTCGCCCTTCAGGCTTCGCCCTTC
>JAOZUP010000253.1 GCA_029938595.1 Thermoanaerobaculales bacterium
GCATCATAGAGATGGCTCGCACACATCGTGCGGTCGTACTCGTCCTCGGCGTCGTCCGCCGCACGTTTCCAGTACTCGATCGAGTCGTCGATGGTCCACACTCTTCCCTTGTCCCGCCACACCCCGACCATACGTTTGATCCGGCCCGAAGCGTCGGGTCGTGCGGCCGCTATCTCGGCATAGTGGAGCGCCGCCTCCTGGTCCTGAAAACGCATGAATAGATCCCACGCTGCAGCCTCCGCCAGCTGCCAACTCTCCGGCAGGTTTTCCAGACCCTTGTCAAAGAGCCGGCGCACCGACTTTTTCAGCTGCGCCTGATCGCCTCCGGTTTGGATCCCCATGATCAGGGCCCCGATCCGGTAGGCGTCAAAATAGAGAGGGTCGAGATCAGTGATGAGGTTGTAGATCGTCTCGAGATACAGGAATCGCTCATCGGGTTTGAACCCCGAGTAGTACTGGATCGACCATAGATAGAGGATGTCGGCTGCGAGACCGGGATTGCCGAGGCTCATGATCTTAAGCATCTCCGGTGACGGCAGGTAGAGAAGCTCCCGGCCGAGCGGATCCTCCCGTGGAATCTTACCCAGCTCCACCTCGGCAGCGACCGCGACCGCGAGCAGAGCGCCGACGACCACGAGCGATACTAGGGTTCTAGCCCGCATATCTCACCGGGCTGGTCACTTGAGATCCTTGGTTTGAAATCGAAGAGCTGCAAGAAAAAGCAGCACGCCAACACATGCCGATGCGTAGACAACCGCCCAGCCGACCGCAGCCGGCGGGATCGGGAGATCGTGCACGACCTCGGTTCGGAAATTGAACCGCTCGAGGTTGGGAACCAGGTAATACACCGTCGCGATCACCGCACGGGTGAAGGTGCCGGGCAATTGCCTCGTCAGCATCCACAGATCGGCCGACATGTGCCCAACGACGAACATCGCCAGGGTCATCAGCGAGCCCAGAATCGGACGGGTGAGGACTGCAAAGAGGGTGGCGAAGGCGGCGAGGACCGACATTTCCAACATGGTCATAGCGGCCGCAAAGACCAGCATCGGATCGAATTGGCCGGTGTAAATCAGCACCATGACCACCAACACCAGGGTGATCAGGAGCAGGTTTGCAGCAACAATCGCCACCAGCCCGAGGTACTTGCCGAGAACGAACTGCCATCTTCTCACCGGCTTGGCAAGGATATTGAACACCGTTCGATTGTCGACCTCGCGACTGATCAGAAGCATGCTCATCATCACCGCGATCAACATCGAGAAGAACTGCATCGCTGCGAGCCCGATGTCCTTGACGATTTTCGCTTCGTCGCCAACCGTAAGCATCCCGAAGAGCTTGGTGCTGATGACCATGACGATCGCGAAACCGATGAAGAGATACAGGATCCGGTCTCGGATGGCTTCACGAAAGGTGTTAACCGCAATCGCTCGAATCGCCCTCATCGATCGACTCCCTCGGAATGGGTCATGAGCAGATCTTCGAGAGTCGCCCGCATCGGGTTCATGCTCACCAGCCGCGCTCCCCGGTCGGCAAGCTCCCGAATCAACGCATCGCGATCCTCCGACGACACTCTGACCCACGCCTCACCGCTGCCGACGTGATGTGCGAGCAACCGGGTCGACAGCTCCTCCGGGGACACACCGGCAAAGGTCACCTCGTACCGATCCGCTTCACGCGAAACCAGGTCGCGAACGGTTCCGACCGCCCGGACCCTGCCGTCGACGACGATCGCTACCCGGTCGCAGAGGGCCTCCACGTCCGGGATGATGTGTGAGGAGAAGAAGACAGTGACCCCCGCCGCCGCCTGCCGCAGGATCATGTCGCGTACGTCGCGCCGCCCGATTGGATCGAGGCCGCTCATCGGCTCATCGAGAATCAACAGCTTGGGATCGCCAAGCAGGGCCTGACCGAACGCCACTCGCTGAAGCATACCCTTTGAGTACGCGCCCATCTTGCGATCGCCGCTCGCCGCCATGCCGACGTCATCGAGAACTCGTGAAATGCGATCCTCCTGCTGCGACCGTACGACCCCCAATAGCTCGGCGCAAAAGCGGAGAAACTCGCGCCCAGTGAGGTGGCTGTATACGTACGGACTTTCGGTCATGAACCCGATCTTGCGTTTGGCCTCGAGCGACGTGTGTGGAAGACCGCACACGGAGATCGAGCCCGAATCGGGATAGATGAGCTCGGTAATCGCCTTGATCGTAGTGGTCTTCCCCGCTCCGTTCGGACCCAGGAAACCGAATATCTCGGCCCGCCGAACATCGAAGCTGAGGCCCTTGAGGACCTCTATCGGCGACTCGAAGAGCCCCGGGTGAAAGGTCTTTCGAAGATCTTCCACACTAAGCTGGATATCTGCCATATCGGATCCCCCAACGGCCCGGCACGTGGTCTTCAAACAGTATAGCGACCGTTCCGCCCGGCTCCTCTGTTATCCCGCCCGATACCGAAATCAAAAAATGCGATGCATCGTGTCATAATTGTTGATTGGAAAGGAGGGCAGTCATGTCCGAGTTCGCACCCATGGACATCCTCGGCCAGAAGTTCTCCAAACGACTTCAAGGCTACTCCCAGATCGAGGTGCACGACTACCTTACCGAATTGGCGCGCGTCATCGAGGGCTTACTCCGAGAGCGCGGCGAACTGAGGCAACGGGTCCATCACATGGAGCAGGAACTCAAGGCCTTTCGTGAACGCGAAACGGCGCTCAAGGAAGCGTTGGTGGCTGCGCAGCGTTCTGCTGAGACCACCATCGAGGTGGCTCGGGTCGAAGGCCAGCGAATCGTCGACGAGGGCCACAACCTGGCCGATCGTCTCATGGTCGAGGCCAACGAGCGGGCGCAGAACATCGAAAAAGTGATCGGCGATCTCCGCAACCGCCGTCGCGAGGTCCGCGCTGAGCTCAACCGCATCGTGGAGTTGGTGGAGGGCCTCGTCCAGGACGACAAGCGCCGGGAGCAGGAAGAGCGGGCCACACCGCAGCTCGCGTCGTTCCAGCGACACACACGGGAAAGCACCGAGAACCAGGGATGAGTCTCCTCATCCGGGGAGCCCACCAGGTCGTCACGCCTCTTGGAACCGCGGCCCGGCGCGGTGCGGATTTGGCCAGGCTCGATGTTCGCCAACGAGCGGTCGTGCGATGCGAAAACGGGCTCATCGTCTTTGTCGGCGAGGAAGCCGAACACGAGCGACTGTTCTCCGACTGCGATGAAGTGCTTGACGCCGGCGGCGGTTGTGTCCTGCCGGGTTTCGTCGATCCCCACACCCACCCCGTGTGGGCCGGATCGCGGGAGGATGAGTTCGACCGCCGTCTGCGTGGTGAAAGCTACATGGACATCGCTCGCTCGGGCGGCGGTATCAACGCCACCGTCCGTGCCACACGGGCGGCGTCCTCTGAGGAGCTTCTCGGTGGCACCCTGGCTCGCCTTGACAACTTCCTGACTCACGGCACCACGACCATCGAGGCGAAATCAGGATATGGCCTCGACCTCGAGACCGAAATCCGGATGCTCGAGGTCATCCGCGACGCCAACCGCGTGCATTCCGTCGACCTCCATTCGACCTGTCTCGCGGCGCACGAGGTCCCGCCCGAGCATCGCGACGATCCCGAAGCCTGGGTTCGGTTGTTGATCGAAGAAATCCATCCGGAAATCGCCCGCCTCGGTCTCGCCGAGGCCGTGGATGTCTTCTGCGAGACGGGAGTGTTCGATCTCGAGCAGACCCGATCGCTGCTCGCCGATGCCGCCGATTTTGGATGGCGGATCCACCTCCACGCCGACGAGCTGACCCCGCTCGGCGGCGCCGAGCTTGCGGTCGAACTCGACGCCCTGTCGGCCGACCACCTGATGTGCGTCACCCCTGCCGGAATCGCGGCACTCGCCGGTTCGAACACCGTCGCGGTGCTTCTCCCCGGCACATCGTTCTTTCTCCGATCCCACTTCGCTCCAGCACGGAAGCTCATTGATGCTGGATGTGCGGTCGCGGTCGCAACCGACTGCAACCCCGGTTCCTCCCCCACCGAGTCGATGCCGACGATTCTTGCCCTCGCGTGCCTCGGCATGGGGATGGAGGTTGCCGAGGCCATCACGGCTGCCACTCTCAACGCCGCTGCAGCCATCGGCCGCGCCAACGAACTGGGATCAATTGAGGTCGGTAAGCGTGCCGATCTCGTGATCCTCGACGCCCCCAGCTACCCCCACCTGGTCTACCACTACGGCATCAACCCGGTGCGCCACGTGATCAAAGGGGGACGGATCGTGGTCGCGGATGCTCGCCTGATCGGATGACGCAGACCGCAACGACGAGGTGATCGTCGCGTTCTAACCCGCGATTTTCACCGAATTTCGTGATGCGCCAGGGATCGGCTCACGGCACGTCGACCCGCAGCCGGCGGATTGAGAGGGCGCGTCCACTCCCCTCGTCTGCCTCCACCAGTGCTCCCCGCAGCTGGACGCCCCGCTTGGCGGGCTCGAAGGGCCGGGGCGTGTTGAAGAGGAACCGTTCGAGGACCTTCTCCGTCCGCATGCCGATGATCGAATCGTAGGGTCCCGTCATGCCGACGTCGGTCTGGAGGGCCGTGCCCTTGGGAAGGATGCGTTCATCGGCGGTCGGCACGTGGGTGTGGGTGCCGAGCACTGCCGTCACCCGCCCGTCGAGGTACCAGCCCATGGCCTGCTTCTCCGAAGTGGCCTCGGCATGCATGTCGACCAGGATGACGCGCACATCCGGGTGGGAGGCTCGAATCTCCTCGAGTACCTCATCGGCGCGCCGGAACGCGTTGTCGATCGGCGGCATCATGGCCTGTCCCTGGAGGTTGATCACACCCACGGGAACACCCGAGGCCGTCTCCTCGACGCACCATCCGCGACCCGGGTTGCCGTCGGGGTAATTGGCCGGGCGCAGCAGGGATGGGTGTGCGTCGAGGAGGGGCACGCCCTCCTTCTTGTCCCACACGTGATTGCCGGTGGTCCAGACGTTTATTGGCAGCGGGTCGAGCTCTTCGAGCACTTTCGTTGTGATTCCGAATCCACCGGCGACGTTCTCGACGTTTGCGACCACGAAGTCAACGTTTTCGCGGTCAACGACGGGCTCGAGATGGCTCCGAAGAGCGCGCCGGCCGGCCGACCCCAACACGTCGCCGACGAAGAGCAATTTGATCAACGGGCGTACTCCACGGCCCGCGTCTCGCGGATCACCGTGACCTTGATCTGGCCCGGGTAGGTGAGCTCTGCCTCCACCTTTTTGGCGAGGTCACGAGCAAGCCAGATCGCATCCTCGTCCGACAACCGTGCCGACTCGACGACGATTCGCAGCTCGCGGCCGGCTTGGATTGCGAAGGCCTTTTCGACACCCTTGAAATCGGTGGCCATGCTTTCGAGCTTCTCGAGACGTTTGATGTAGTTTTGCAGGATCTCGCGACGAGCGCCGGGACGAGCCGCGGACAACGCATCCGCGGCGGTCACGAGAACGGCCTCCACCGAATGGGGGTCGTAATCACCGTGGTGGCACTCCATGGCATGGATCACCTGGTCCGTCTCACCGTGCTTGTGCAAAAGGTCGCGGCCGAGCTCGAGGTGGGTCCCGTCCATCTCACGGTCCACCGCTTTGCCGATGTCATGCACCAAACCGGCTCTCTTCGCGACCGCGGCATCGGCGCCGAGCTCCGCCGCCATGTGGTGGCTGAGCCATGCGACCTCCATCGAGTGCTTGAGCGCGTTCTGGCCGTACGAGGAGCGAAACTGCAACCTTCCCAGGAGCTTGAGGAGCTCGGGGTGGAGGTCCGGGATCCCAACCTCGAGGGCGGCCGCCTCACCGTCGGCCAGCAGCTTCTCCTCCATCTCCCCCTGGACCTTGGCAACCAACTCTTCGATTCGGCCGGGGTGGATGCGCCCGTCCTGGATCAGACTGGACAGCGCCAGCCGCGCGATTTCACGCCGAACCGGCTCGAAGCACGAGAGGATGACCGCCTCCGGTGTGTCGTCGACTATCAAATCGACGCCGGTGGCCTGCTCGAAAGCGCGGATGTTCCGGCCCTCACGACCGATGATTCGGCCCTTCATCTCGTCTGACGGCAGGTCAACGACCGACACCGTAGTCTCGACCACGTGCTCCGATGCGATTCGCTGAATGGCCATTGAGATCACACGGCGCGCCTTCTCCTTGGCCTTTTCGTTCGTCTCGTCCTCGATTCGCTTGACCAGGTTGGCCGCGTCCATGCGCGCCTCGTTCTCCATCGACCGCAGGAG
>JAOZUP010000254.1 GCA_029938595.1 Thermoanaerobaculales bacterium
TGATCTTCACCGAGATCTGGGTCTTCCGCTGGATCGTCAACCGTATGCCGGTGCTGCGCGAGGCGCCGTTCTGGGTGAACGAGCAGCAAGAATCCGAGCGCAAGGCGGCCTAAATACAGCCGTGGAGGCTAAGCCATGATGGAATCCATGTCCTACGTCAACATCTTCGAAACCAAAGGATTGGAGTACCTGCTGGTCATCTCCTTCCTGATCGGGTTCATTTACTTCGTGCGTCGCCTGAGCTACTCGCGACCCGCTACCGCTCCTGCGGAAACACCCGAGTCGACCAAGACTGCCGCCAACCCCGACATGGTGTGCCCGGCCGGCGCCGACTGCCCGTACGAGCAGCAACGCATGACTGCGAAGGAGGAGGACCGGCCAACCGCCGTAGTCACGTAGCGCCTGATCCACTACGTCTATGGGAGGTTCGCGGCAGCCGGAGTAGAATCGGCTGGCTATGTGTGAGCTCTTCGCCATGTCCAGCCGCCTGCCGGCGACCATCACCTACTCGTTGGAGGAGTTTGCTCAGCACGGCGGGCGGACCGGACCGCACCGCGACGGCTGGGGCATCGCGTACTACGGCGATCGAGATGCGCGCGTGATTCGCGACGTGGACGCCGCCGCCGACAGCCCGCTGGTCCGCTTCGTCGCCGAGCGCGGCCAGCGCAGCCACACTGTCATCTCGCACATCCGTAAGGCAACCCATGGCGAGGTGGCGCTTCGCAACACTCAGCCGTTCAGCCGCGAGGTCGGCGGCCGCATCCATCTCTTCGCCCATAACGGCGAGCTCAACCGAGTGTCGGAAACCCCCGAGCTTGTCCTCGACATTGACCAATCGATCGGCGAAACCGACTCCGAGCACGCCTTCTGCGCTCTGCTGACGCGCATCCGCCGCCTCTGGAGCAACGGTACAGAGATTCCAGCCATCGACGCCCGCCTTCAGATCGTGGCGGATTTCGCCCGCACCGTGCGCGAACTCGGCCCCGCCAACTTCATCTACTTCGACGGCGACGCGCTCTTCCTCCACGGCCACCAGCGAAAGCAGGACGGCGAGGAGCAGCCGAGGCCGCCCGGGATGCACACGCTCTGCCGGTCGTGCACAGTTGGCGGGACCGCTTTTGAGGCCGACGGCCTGACGATCTCCGGCCACAACCAACACGTGGTGCTCGCCGCCTCAATTCCTCTCACAGACGAGCCCTGGGAGGCGCTTGTCGAGGGCGAGATCGTTGTAGCTCGCAAGGGCGAAATCGTCGCGCGGATCGGTTCATGAAAACACCTCGGAGCCGATGGCGGAAGTTTTTGCGGTGGTTGCTGCGGGGCGCAGCCGTGCTCGTTGTCCTTATCTTCGTCATCACAGCTCTGGCCTACTGGCGCCTTTCACGGGGGCCGATTTCCCTGGCCCCGCTCATTCCGCGGGCGGAGAAGGCCCTCGACGCCGTCGCGGCGCCGAACACCATCACTCTCGACGATTTTGTCCTGACCTGGAACGGATGGCGGAATCCCTTTGACATCAAGGCGATCGGGGTCGGCCTCCGCGGCCCCGATGGTGGGGAGATTGCACGATTCAACGAGCTCAATGTGGACATCTTTCTGCCCGCGTTGCTCCACGGTCAGGTGGTTCCTGAGAGCATCGAGCTCCGGGGGCTGAGGCTGTCGGTGACGCGCAAGGCCGACGGCACGCTCGACATCGCCTTCACCGGCGGCACGGGCTCAGGCACAGAAACGAGCTCCAAGGGCGACGGCGACCGGTGGCTCGAGGCATGGATCGGCGGCAAGGCGGATGGGCCTCTTCGCCGGCTCGACCATTTCCGAATCTCCGATGCCGCGCTGAGGGTGGATGACGGGGTCCTCGGTCTGTCGTGGGGCGGAAGAGGGCTCGATCTCGGTCTCGGTCGTGACGACAACGGCATCGACGCCGATCTCCAACTGACGGTCCAGATCGGCGATGGACAGATCCCGGTGAAGTTTCACGGGCGGTACCAGCGCACGAGCCGCGAGATCCAGGGGCACCTCGAGTTCTCGCGCTTGGCGCCGGCGCTCCTCGCCGAGTTCGTCCCCTCGCTGCGGGCGCTCGGTGATTTGAAGGACCCCATTGCCGGCTCCATCGACGCCGTCGCACACAGGGGCTGGAAATTCAAGGTCTCGGCGTTCGATCTCTCCTCGGCCTACGGTCGGGTCAAGGGCTCGTTCGATGCCCAGAAATCATCAAAGAGCATCACCGGGAACCTTGAGCTCCATGATCTGCGGCCATGGCTTCTGGCTGAAGACCTCGAGGCGCTGGCACCCCTCGCCGCCGTCCACATGCCGATCGACGGCGAGCTCAGCTTCGACATCGCCGACCTCCGCCCGAAATCTATCGACTTCAAAATCACAGCCGGAGCGGGAACGGTTAAGATCCCGGCGCCGGTGTCGAGAACCCAGGCTATTGCCGGCGCCACCATCGAGGGCCGGGTCGAGGGGCTAGACAAACTCGACCTCCGACGGGCCGACATCGACCTCGGCGGGGGCGTCGTCATCGAGCTCAGCGCCACTGCCCGCCTCGAGGATGGGAAGCTCCACGCTCAGGCGACAGCCGGCATCAAGGCTGTCACCGTGGAGCGGATCGCGACCCTCTGGCCTCCCGGCATCGCCGACGACGTCCGCGAGTGGATCGCCGGGCACATTCCGAGCGGAAAGGTCGAGGACATCTCAGTCAAGCTCGCGTTGGGACCGGCCGGCAATACGATCGGGCTTCGCCGGCTCGACGGGAAGTTCACCTACGACGGGCTTCGCCTCGAGCTCTTCCCTCAGACGCCGATCGAGGAGATCACGGGGACGGCAACCTTTAATGCGCAAGAGTTTGACTTCGCGATCGCGGGCGCACGGCTTGCGGACCTCGAGGTGACAAAGGCTTCGGCGATCATCTCGCACCTTGACGACCCCCCGACCATGCTCAGCGTCGACGCTGTCGTCAGCGGACCGGTCAACACCGCCCTGGCCATGGTGAACGGCAAGCCGCTCGACCTCGTCGACCCAGCGATCATCGCGGCTGCAGACGTCGGCGGGACAGCCACGACCGAGATCCGGGTGGTCCTGCCCCTGGACGGCCCATCTTCGGGCGAGGTCGAGACGTTTGACATCAATTCGACCGTGAAGGCCTTTTCCTGGTCCAAGGTGCCGCTCGGACTCAAGGCCACCGAGGGGGACCTGCTGCTCCACGTCGATGCGAAGGGTCTCGAGGTCGGGGGCAACGCGAAGTTCAATGGCGTACCCGCAAAGATCACCTTCGACGAGTACTTTACGGGCGGCAATGTCCTCCGCAGCGTCACGGCGACCGCCGATCTTGATCCGGCCGCGCTCGAAGCCCTGGGCCTGCCCGCGGTTCGGTTCTTCGACGGCGCCGCCGGTCTCGACATGTCCTATGTTGCGCACCGCGACCATCAGGTCAAGGTCGACGCCAACGTAGACCTCGAGGGTGCCGCCGTCGAGGTCCCAGAGATCGGGTGGAGCAAGCCTCCCGGCGTGCCAGCGACCTTGACGGTCGATGCGACCCAAGCTCCGGGCGGCGGCTGGACCCTCGACCCGGCGCGGTTGAAATCAAATGGCCTCTCAGCCGACGTCCGCGTCGAGCTCGCGGGAGATCCACCCGCGTTCGACCTGCTTCTGTTGCGCAGCCTCACGTACGGTCGTTTCGACCTCGGCGGCACCGTGAAGGCGCGTCCCAACGGCGGCTACATGATCAGGGCCAAGGGTTCGAGCTTCGATTTCGCACCGCTCATCACAAGCCTCAAAAATAAGATCAAGACTGACAAGCACACGTCCGAGGAGCCCGCCTCCCCCGCCCCACCACTCGACATCGCGGTACGCCTGGATCACGTGTACGGCGCGCGCGGGGTCGATCTCACCTCGGTGACGGCGGATGCATCCTTCGACGGCCATTCGTGGGAACGGGCGAAGCTCGGCGCCTCCACCGTTCCCGAGGGTCGAATCTCCCTCACCGTTGCTTCCGGCACGGATGGAAATTCGCTCCAGCTTCAAATAAACAACTTCGGGAAGGTAATCGGCGCACTGGGGCTCGATTCTCATTTCGAGGGCGACACCCTGGACCTGACGGCCGAACGTCAATCCAAGGATGGGCCGGCCACCGGTCGGGTCGAGATTCGCGACACCAAACTAACCGAGTCCGACGTGATGACGAGCGTGCTCCGGCTTACCTCCGTTCAGGGCCTGCTCGCCAGCTTCACCAGCTCCGGTTTCAACATCAACCGGGTCAAATCGGGTTTGAGCTATGAGAACAGCCGGCTCACCATCAGCAACATGCGCGTCCACGCGGATGGGCTCGGAATCGTCGTCAACGGCGATGTTGACTTTGGCGCCGGCGAGGTCGATATCAATGGCGCACTGGCACCGATGGGAACCCTGCAACGGTTCATCGGCCACATCCCCCTGATTGGTCGCCTACTGACGGGGGTCGACCGGGAGGGCATTATCGCCGCCCAGTTCTCGATCACCGGCAAGCTCACCGATCCCGAGGTCAAGGCCAAGCCGCTCTCCGTGCTCACCCCGGGAATCACCCGAGATCTCAAAAATCTTCTGCCGGACGACGACGACTGAAAAGGAGCCTCCACCAATTGACGCCCCCCACAATTGGTAATACCATGTAACACCCACCCTCGAAGAACCGGAGGCGACGCATGGCAACCATGGGCGGCAAACAGCAGATCATCACCTTCAAGGCCGAGGAGGCCCTGGTCGAGGCCATGGAGGACATCCCCAACCGCTCGGAGTTCATCCGTTCGGCGATCCTCGCGGCGCTGGACGGTGTGTGCCCCCTGTGCCACGGCACCGGGGTGCTCAATCCTCATCAACAACGTCATTGGCAGGAGTTCAGCCGCACCCACTCCGTCGAGCGCTGCACCGAGTGCGACGAGGGCAAGCTCGTCTGCGTCGCCGCACGAGGCTGATCGGAGACCACGTTGCGGTTTCGCGAACCCGTATGTTCTGGGCTTCTGACCCTTGCGGTCCTTGCCCCCGCCGTTTCCTCTGCACAGGGGGTCTTCGTCAGTATCCCGCCGCAGGCCTTTGTCGTCGAAGCGCTTGCCGGCGATCTCGTGCAGGTGGACGTTCTGCTTCCTCCAGGGGCGTCGCCGGCCACCTACGAACCAACAGCGAAACAGATGGCCACCCTCGATCATGCGCAGCTCTATCTCCAAATCGGCGCGCCCTTTGAAGGTCCGATTCTCGCGAAGGTTTCTGCGCTAATGCCGGAACTCCGCGTCGTCGACTGTAGGGCAGGTGTGGAGCTCGAGCCGATCGGCGGCGGCGGTCACGACCACGGCGCCGGCCTCCTCGACCCCCACATCTGGCTCGACCCGCAACGAATGAAGATCATTGCAAGCACTACCGCGGACGCGCTGGAGGCACTGCTGCCGGACGAGGCACCGGGGATCAAAGAGCGCCTCGCCACCCTTCACCGTGCCATCGATGACACCGATGCCCGGGTCGCTGCCCTCCTCGCCCCATTCGCCGGCCGCACCCTGCTCGTCTTCCACCCCGCCTACGGCTATTTCACCCGCCGTTACGGCCTGATTCAGATGGCTGTCGAGGTGGACGGCAGGGCCCCGTCGGCCCGGCGTTTGGCGACAGTCGTCGACGAGCTTCGGCAACAGCCCGTGCCGGCCCTCTTCGTCCAACCCCAGTTTTCTCGCTCAGCAGCTGAGCGGGTGGCCAACGCCCTCGACTGCGAGCTCGTCGAGCTCGACCCCCTGGCCGGCGACTACCTGGCCAACCTGAAGACCATGGCCGACCGTATCGCGGGAGCGCTACGATGAACCTTCAGCAGAACTCCACACCCGTTATTGCTGTCGAAAACTTGAGCTTCCGCTTCGACAGCGGTCCGCTGGTGCTCGAGGACGTCAACCTCGAGATTGCCGCCGGTGACTTTGCTAGCGTCATCGGGCCCAACGGCGGCGGCAAGACGACCCTGGTCAAGCTCATCGTCGGCCTCCTGAAACCGACCTCCGGGCGAGTCCGCATCTTCGGACTGTCGCCAGTCAAGGCGCGGCCCCGCATCGGCTATATGCCCCAGCACGCGATGATGGACCCACACTTCCCGGTGCGTGCGACCGATGTTGTTCTCATGGGACGGCTCGGGACGGGCCGCCGGTTCGGAAACTACAGTCGAGCAGACCGGGCGGCCGCGGCCGACGCCCTCGCCAAGGTGGATCTCGAAGATCTCGGAGGGCGACCTTTCTCAGACCTCT
>JAOZUP010000255.1 GCA_029938595.1 Thermoanaerobaculales bacterium
GGCGGGCTGCGATCGCCACCGCGCCCCCGAGGTCCGGAATCTCGCCCTCGACCATAGCGATCAGCCGGGAACGTAGCTCGTCCAGACCCTTTCCGCTGTGACACGATACCCGCAGCCACCCATCCTCTTCTCTGTCGTCTCCACCAAGGTCGGCTTTCGACCGGACACGAATCAACGGTGCGGTAGCGGACGGCGCGGTTGGTGATTCTCCCCCACCCAGCGGCCACAGCTGGATCACGACATCGGCGGCATCCGCCGCCTTCAATGCCCTCCGGTGCCCCTCGGTCTCCACCGCATCGCCCCGCTCCCGCAGGCCTGCCGTGTCTTGAATGATCGTCCGTACACCCGCCAGATCCACCTCGGCCTCGATCACGTCGCGGGTCGTACCGGGATGGGGTGACACGATCGCCCTTTCGCTACCGCACAACCGATTAAACAGGGTCGATTTGCCGGCGTTCTCCGGCCCCAGGATCACGACACGGGCACCATCCCGAATTCGCTCGCCGGCCCGCGCCGTCGCCAGCAATTCCTCCACGCAGCGACGGCTCGAATCGAGACGGCTTTTGATCTCGGCCGCAGCCACCTCGACCCCCTGTGCTTCATAATCCATCGAAGCCTCGATCGACGCCAGGAGCTCTATCAAGGACCCACGCACCTCAGTAAATGCCGCAGATAACGCGCCCGAGAGTTGCCGCTGTGCATTCTGAAGCTGCCAGGCGGTGTCTGCTTCGATGAGATCTCGGACCGCCTCGGCCTGGACGAGATCGAGCTTGCCATTGGCCACCGCCCGGCGCGTGAACTCTCCCGGTTCGGCGCGCCGCGCACCCGCGATCACGAATGCTTCGATCACCTCCTCGATCAGGTAAGACGAGCCGTGGACGGTGATCTCGAGCATATCCTCGCCGGTGTAGGAACGCGGTGATGGATAGGGAATCGCGATTGCGCGCTCTACGAACTCACGTTCCGAGTCGCGCACGGTGGTAAGTGTTGCCTGCCAGCCGTCTTCAAATGACACGCCGGGACACACCCGGCGGCTCAGCGCTGCCGCGTCCGGGCCACTGACCCGAATTATCGCCAACGCCCCGCGCCCAGGGGGCGTGGCACGCGCGACGATGGTTTCAGCGCCGCCGGAGAGGGCGGATGACAATCCTCTTGAGGAAACCTTCGCCATCAGACTCAGTCTCCACCCCGGGGTCATCGGCCAAGGCAAGATGAATTTCGCGCCGCGCGGCTGGCGTTAACGGCCCGAGTATCACCGGCGCCCCCCGTCGTATAGCCTCATCGGCTGCACTCTCGGCCCGTTCCTGCAGCTCTTGCGCGCGCCTCTCCTTGAACCCGTCGCTATCCAGATGAATAGGTGTGTGGTCGGAGAGCCTGCGATTCAAGACCCGGTTGCACAGGTACTGCAATGCGTCGAGGCCCTTGCCCCCAGAAGCAGTGAAATACCGTAGATCTTGACCCTCGAGCTCACCCTCCAGCGCCTCGTCCGTCACCAAAATGTGCGCGGTGATATCGAGCGCCCCGGCGCGAAAGGTTTCCGAAAGAAAGAGGCCCAGTACGGCAACCGGATCCACCTCGGCTTCCACGACGACCTTGTCGACACCCTCCTCGACCACGTCGTAGTGGAGCTCTTCGAGGCGGGCGCTGAGGCCGGAGCTCGCCGCGCTCAAGGCATCGTCAAGGCTGGCGCCGTGAAAGCTCTTGCTCCTGTTCATTTTTTCTTTTCCTTTCCCTTTTTGCCGCCGCCGCGCTTACGCTCACCGATCAGGTGGAGGGTAATCTCTTGCTGAATGATAGTGATGATGTTATTGGCAAGCCAGTATAAGACCAGACCCGATGGAAACTGGAGGAACATGATGCCGAAAACAAGCGGCATCATCCTCATCAACCGCTGTTGCTGCGGGTCACCGGCTTGCGGTGCGAGCCGCTGTTGCAGCCACATCGTCGCGGTCATCAAGATTGGCGTGACGTAGTACGGGTCCTTGGCCGAAAGATCCGTAATCCACAACATAAAGGGAGCATGGCGGAGCTCGATCGCCTTTAAAAACAGCTGGTACAACGCGAACAGCAGGGGCATCTGAACCAGCAGTGGTAAACAGCCCGCCATCGGGTTGACGCCCTCTTCTTTGTACAGCGCCATCATCTCCTGGTTCATATTGGCGCGCGCCTGCGGATCGCTTTTCTTCTTCTTGTACTTGCCCTGGATCTCCTTGACTCTCGGCTGCACCTTCTGCATTTTGCGCATCGACACGGTCGACGTGTGCATGAGTGGGAAGAGCACGATCCGAATGCCGAACGTCAGGAGGATGATCGCAACGCCGTAGTTTCCAACATGGCCGTAAATCCACCGCAGTGCCTTGAGGAAAAACACCGCAATTGGTGTCAAGAACCACCCAAAAGTGAGGGTTTTCTCTACTCCCTGGTTGATCGACTGCAGAAGATCATACTCCTTTGGTACGCCCAACAATTGTCCGCGCAGCTCGTCACCTGCCGGTTTGACCACTATCCGCAGCACGCGCATTACCTCATCGTCGGCAATGCCATACTCGAACGGCTCGATGATGACTTCGGAGATCTCACTCTGAGGACGCAATATGTCGAGAAAATATGCGTCCTCAAACCCCGCATAGGCGATCTGCTGTGGTGCTAAAACCCTCAACTCTTCAATCTTGCGGCGCTTGTATCGTGTCAATTCGCCATCGGCGAGCACGATCCCTTCGCCCCAGAGCGCGAGACGACTATTGCGCTCGCTCTCACCGAGGTCCCTCATGCCGGTGCCAATGCTCATCGGGACGCCAACCATGTTTCCGGCGGTCTCGATCTCCACATCAAGACCATAGCCAGGCCCGGAAAGCGAGATCCGTTTGGTGACGGCGTTACCTCGGCCATCCGACCAACGAAAGACCACGCCGTCTGCAACCTCTTCTGCCACATACAGCTCGTCGTCTATACCACCGGCTGTGATCAGCTGCAGCGGCAGCGCTACCTCCGGCAAGGGAACAGTCTGAACCAAATCCAGCGGCTGGCCGTCATCAGCGTCATATTGAAGAAGACGGTACGAGGACACCGCGGCGCCACGATTGGTGAGCACCACGGCAATCTGCTCATTGCCGAGTTTGATCTCCTGCTCGTTAGACGAGACAATCACCTCGTCGGTTGGCGGCGCTGGCGGCACCTCTTGGGTGGCTGCGGACGACGCCTCGTCTTCGATCACCTCGTCAGCACGCTTTGCGGCCGGCACGGCCCCGGCGGGAACGGTGTCCGGCGCGATCGGTGGTTGCCGTGCCGGTGGTGGGAAAATCACCGACCACGCAAGCAGGATCGCTGCTGACAGGACAAATGCTAGGAGTAGTCGTTTCTCCATAAGACCCGCTGATCCTCGCTCTTCACTCTCTCGGCGCTGGCGCGCCGCTGCGGTGATTGTCGGTGGTCAGTAGACGCCCTCGTTGCAGACAGTTAATGAAATCCTCTTCAAGCTCCATCCACGGCGCTGTCGCGCTGCTGCGCCGGGCGTTTGCGACGATGTCATGAGCGCTCCCCGTTCGGTCACGCAGATGGAGGCGATAAAGCTCCCGCAACCGTCTCTTCGCGCGGGTACGCACCACGGCTCCCCCTACCCGCCGTGACGCGGTAACGCCGAACCGTCCCTCACGCTCTTTGGACTGCAAGATAAATAGCACCACGTGCCTGCCGGTGACCCGTACGCCGTGTTTGTACACCTTTTGGTAGTCGGCCCTTCGTTTGATTCGAGCCGAAGCCGGGAAGTCCAGCCGCCGATCAGACGGCAATCCGCTTGCGACCTTTGCGTCGGCGTGCCTGAAGGATCTTACGACCATTCTTCGTGCGCATACGGATCCGAAAACCGTGGGTTTTCCTGCGCTTTCGGTTATTGGGCTGAAAAGTTCGTTTCATGATCGTCTCGCTTCCCTAAGTATCGGGCGCGCCACGATATCGTAGGTTGAGATGGGTGTCAAGAATAAACGCCTTGGCCCGTACTATGTTAGCTTACTACGATGGACCATTGGGACCACCTGCAGCCCCACCTTCGACAGATGTTGGGTGACGAGGAATACGGTACTTGGATCGCACCGTTGGCCGTGCTCGAAACCTCGGATGGCGTTCTTACTCTGACCACAAACAACCTGATTGTTCGCGATTGGGTTCGCGACCATCTCCTACGGGACATCGAAACCGTCGCACGGAGTCATTTTGGGTCGGCCTTCAAGGTTATGATCACCCCGCAGGAGAGGTCGGAAGCCCCCGCCGCTAGTGAAAAAAACCCACCCGCGGGCAGCATCGCAACCCATCCGTTCAATCGTAGCTTCACTTTTGAGCGTTTTGTTGTTGGCTCGTCAAACCAGTTCGCGGCCGCGGCGGCCGAAGCGGTCGCTGATCGACCCGGAAAGGCGTACAACCCTCTTTACCTCTACGGAGGATCGGGTCTCGGTAAAACCCACCTTCTCCACGCCATTGCCAACCGCCTCAAAGACAGCTCTCTTCGAGTGGTTTACATGACGACTGAGCAATTCGTCAACGAATTGATTAACTGCATCAGACGCAAACAGATGGATGCCTTTCGCCAGACCTTTCGCGGCGTTGATCTTCTGCTCCTCGACGACATCCAATTCATCGCAGGCAAAGAACGAACCCAAGAGGAGTTCTTCCACACCTTTAACACTCTTCAGTCAACCGGGCGCCAGGTAGTCTTTACCTCTGACGCGCGACCGGCTGACATTCCTGGGCTCGAGGAGCGGTTGAGATCACGGTTTCTTCAGGGTCTCATCGCCGACATTCAACCCCCCGATCTCGAAACCCGGTGCGCCATTCTTCGTGAAAAAGCTCGAGCTATCGGGCGGGAGCTTCCCGAAGACGTCGTATTGTTCATCTCACGCAAGGTCCAGAACAATGTTCGCGAACTCGAAGGTTGCCTCAATCGAACCATCGCGTACGCCCAACTCAAAAACGCCAAGCTCTCTGTCGATGTCGTTCGAATGGCTCTTTTTGAAATCCTGCCCGATGAACGGGCGACGAATTCGGCCGACATCATTCGCTTCGTCGCTCAACACTATGGGATTCGAGTTGCCGATCTCAAGGGTCGGTCCAACCGACGATCCATTGCGCTGCCTCGACAGGTCGCCATGTTTCTCATTCGCGATATTCTCGAACTCAGCTTTCCCGAAATTGGCAAGATCTTTTCCAAGCACCATTCCACAGTCATGTATGCCGTTGACAACGTCCAAAAAATGCGCCAGTCAAATCCTGATTTCGATTCCACCTTGACATCGTTTCACGAACATTTTGGATGAACGTCTTCATCATTCGACTGTGGATTATTTGTGATGATGTTGTGGAATTATGTGGAAAAGCCTATTTATCCACAGTTATCCACAACCGAACGCTCTGTTCATCCACAATTCAAATGATACGTTAAGTCGTGTGTATTTATATATTTGAGTTCGCTATCCACAGATTCCACCGCCTCGACGACGATGACGATTCATGTTATATTTCCGCATGAATAGCTCATCGTCGTAGAGAGGAAGGGCGGTTAATGGAACTCAAACTGCAGCGCAACCTGGTTCTTCAAGAACTTTCGATCCTCCAGGGCGTCGTAGAACACCGGACGACCATACCGATTCTTTCGAGCATCCTCGCCGAAGCTGAGGAGAGCCGCCTGCGATTAGTTGCAACAGATCTCGATATGACGATCGTCACCGCATGTCCTGCGGTTGTTCATGGCGGCGGACGAGCGACGCTCGAGAGCAAGGTTTTTCAAAATCTCGTCCGTAATTTGCCGGAAGAGGAGTTCACCCTACGTCAGGATGGAGATTCGGTCGAAATCACCTGTGGTCGCTTTCGCTCGCGGATGGCGGTTTCGGATCCGTCGGAGTACCCGACAGTACCAGAGGTGCCGAAGGCCGGCGAATATGCGCTGTCGCTCAGTCTGTTTCAGTTGATGTTGGATCGCGTGGCCTTTGCGATCACGAAGGACGACCCAAAATTTCAACTGAACGGTGCCCTGGTGAAGCTTATCCCTGGTGAGATCGAGATTGCTGCGACCGATGGACACCGCTTAGCGATGGTTCGAGCGAAAGCTCCTTCTGGTGAGCCGCCGTTCGAACAACAGCTCTTTCCGAGGAAATTGCTGGCGGAATTTTCTCGTTTTGGTGACGACCAGGTAACCATAGCGGCGAGCGACAATCATCTTGGCTTTCTCATGGGTGAACGAACCTTGGTGT
>JAOZUP010000256.1 GCA_029938595.1 Thermoanaerobaculales bacterium
CGGAGATTCCGCGATCGCGACGAGTTTGGGCCTCTGGGTGCGTTTCTCCGACTGGAGCGAGGGAGGGATAGGCCGTCCGGCCATCCCGACCGAGCGGAAGGAGGAAAACGCGGCCAGAGGTCCGGAATCGGCGCGATCCAATACAGGTGGGGGGTGCGGCCGTGCTCGAATGCAGCCCGCTGGCGCGCCGTTTGGCGCGCGAGGGCGCTCAACGGCGGGACCGAGGAACGCTCGCGTTCCGAGGGCACGCTGGTGAGCGACCGTGGCCGCGGTCGAAGACCGTGGCCGGCGGGCGGGCACGGAGACGGGCACGGGCACGGGCAGGGGCACGGGCACGGGCACGGGTGGAGACGGGATACACTGGCTTCGACGGAGGAGCTTTGGATCGGATTGTGGAGTTTTTGTTCGAGGTCGGGATGCTCAAGCGGACGCCGCGTTCCGGCTGGCAGTTCCTCGGCGCAGGGTCGGAGTCGGTCGCGGAGCACGTCTTCCGCACCGCCATGATCGCCTTTGTGCTTGCCCGGATGGACGGCACAGTGGACGCCGACAAGGTGCTGCGGCTGGCGCTGATGCACGATCTGCCCGAAACCCGCACCGGTGACCTCAACTACGTCAACCAGAAATACGTCCAGGCCGACGAGGCGCGGGCGGCCGACGATATTTCCAGGGGCCTGCCCTTCGCCGTCGAGCTCCGCGAGCTGCTCGCCGAGTACCGCGACGAGAGCACACCGGAGGCGATCATCGCCCACGACGCCGACCAGATCGAAATGCTGCTCCAACTCAAGGAGAATCTGGACGGCGGTTCTCCGGCGGCCGCCGATTGGACTCCGTTTGTTGAACGTCGGCTTCGAACTGATACCGGTAAGACTCTGGCCAGACGGATCCTCGAACAAGACTCGGCTTCGTGGTGGTTCGACCGGGACTCCGAGTGGTGGATCCGCGGTGGAAAGGACTGAGCGTGGCTCCCCTCCCCTTGACTCCATGACCGAGATCACCGATTCTCGAACTCTTGACCGCCTCGCAGACGCCGATCGATATTTGGAGGAATTGATGGCCAAGATTGCTGCTCCGCTCACCATCATGGCAGTCCTGGTGCTCCTCGGCTGCGGATCCACAACCGCTGAATTGCCGGTGCGGGCCGAGTACAGCAAGACAACGAGCTTTCACGAGTGGAAGACCTTTCGATTCTCAGGCGAAACCACAAACCGTTACCTGGCGGCCGAGAAGATGGTCCAGCAGGCGCTTCTCGACGAGCTCACCGCCCGGGGGTACACACGCATCGAGGATGGCAGTCCGGATTTCAGGGTCACCTTCGATCTGAGGTTTCGCGGCGACACAACGCCGCAGGTAACCCCCGAAGGCGGCGGCGCCGTCCCCTCGGCGCGCTCCAACACCGGAGCGGCTCCGAACGGTACATTGACAGTCGAAATGCTCGATCCGCTGACCTCGCAGATTCTGTGGTCGGGCACCATCTCGGGAATCAAGATGAACCCCTTCGAGCCGCAGAAAGAGCTCGGAAAGGCCGTGTGGCGAGTACTGGTGGAATTTCCGCCGATTACGGGATGAGGGTCCCGATCCAATGGAGAAGACCCCGTTGAAGATGACTCCCATGCTCCGTCAGTACCTTGATCTCAAGGGGCAGGCGGGTTCGGCTCTTCTCCTTTACCGTATGGGTGACTTCTACGAGCTTTTCTTTGAGGACGCTCAACAAGCGGCGCCGGTGCTCGGCATCACCCTGACCCGAAGACGGCAGAACGATTCGGTGGACGCCCCCATGTGCGGCGTACCCCATCATGCCTTCGACCGGTATCTCGGAAAGCTCCTCGACGCCGGCTTCCGCGTCGCGGTCGCCGAGCAGGTCGAAGACCCCGCCGAGGCCAAGGGGCTTGTCCGTCGTGAGATCATCCGCACCCACACTCCGGGAACCATCTCTGATACCGAGCTACTCGGCGGTATGGAGCGCTGTTACCTTGCCGCTTTCGGTGGCGATGACGATGCCGCGGCCCTGGCCTGGATCGAAATCAGCACCGGTGTCTTCGAGGGCGTTCGCGGCCCGGATGCCGATATGTTGACCGAACACCTCGCGCGCCTGCGCCCACGAGAGATTCTGGTCGCTGACGATTGGGACGGCTGGCAGAAGGTCTGGCCACCGGAGATACCCCGGCCGACCCTGACTCCTATCCCGCCCGAGGCATTCTCTCCCTCGGCCGGGGAAAAGCGGCTGCGGAGGGTGCTGGGCGTCGGCTCCCTCCGTGGTTTCGGTCTGCAATCGGGAGAGCCCCTGGTCGGAATGGCGGGCGCCCTCCTCGGATACATTGAGAACACGCAGAAGGGCGCCCTCAACCACCTCAGCGCGTTCGTTTGTCGCGACAGCGGTGAGTCCATGGTCATCGACCACGCCAGCCTTCGCAACCTCGAGGTGGAGAGGGCAGCCGACGGCACCCGCGGCGGCTCGCTGGTCGGCATCCTCGACCAGACGCAAACCCGTATGGGGTCTCGACTGCTCTTCGATCGGCTGGAAAAACCGAGCATCGACCTCGAGGAAATCGGCGAACGCCACCGGGCGGTAGCTGAGCTTGTCGACGACCCTGAACTCCTCGAGGGTCTGCGGACGGCGATGCAGGAGATTCCCGACCTCGAACGGCTGGCAGCCAGGGTCGGACTCGGTCTCGCCACGCCGCGGGAGCTGCAGGGCTTGCGCTTCGGCCTCGACCTCCTGCCCGCAGGGCGGGAGGCGGTCGGGAACGCAACTTCATCCCGGCTGCGTCTCCTGGCTGACGCACTCGACCCGATGCCGGATCTGGCCCAGATTCTGCATCAGCGCCTGGCCGGCGAGCCCGCCCAGGTCCCGGGGGCCGGGGTCATGGCGGACGGGTGGGACGACGAGCTCGATGAGCAGCGCCAGCTGGCACGCGGCGGCAAGGAGCTGGTAGCCGGAATCGAGGCCACCGAAAGGGAACGCACCGGGATCGGCTCGCTCAAGGTTCGTTATAACAAGGTCTTTGGATACTACATCGAGGTCAGCAAGACCAAGCTCGACCGGGTCCCCGAGGACTACGAGCGGCGCCAGACACTGACCAACGCCGAACGCTTCATCATCCCCGAGCTCAAGGAGCTCGAGGCGCGCATCCTGTCGGCCGAGGAGCGGGCAACGACCCGCGATCGAGAGTTGTTTCAGGAGCTCATCAACGAGCTCTCGAAACACGCGCAACGAATCGCCTCCACCGCCAGCATCATCGCCCGGCTCGATGTTCTCGCAGCCTTCGCCGACCGCGCACGGCGTTGGGGATACTGCCGGCCGGTAATGGCCGAGGAACCCGGAATCAGAATTCGCGAGGGCAGGCATCCGGTCCTCGAGGCTCTGCAGCGTGACCCGCCGTTCATCCCCAACGACTGCCGCCTCGATCCGGATTCCTGCCAAATAGTGCTCCTCACGGGACCCAACATGGGTGGCAAGTCAACCTATCTCAGACAGTGCGCGCTCATCACGATGATGGCGCATGCGGGTTCGTTCGTGCCCGCCGCCGAGGCCGAGATCGGTCTCACCGACCGGATCTTCACCAGGGTCGGAGCGTCGGACATGCTCGCCAAGGGTGAGTCCACCTTCATGGTGGAGATGACCGAGACCGCAAACATCCTCCACCACGCCACCCCTCGTTCGCTGGTGATCCTCGACGAGGTTGGACGCGGCACCGCCACTTTCGACGGGCTATCCCTGGCGTGGGCAATCGTCGAGTATCTGCACGACCGTGACGACCACGCGGCCCTCGTCCTCTTCGCCACCCACTATCACGAGCTCACCGACCTCGGCCGCATGCTGCCGAGGCTTCAGAACCGTTCGATGGCGGTCAAGGAGTGGCGCGGCTCCATTCTCTTCCTCCACCGGGTCGTGGATGGTCCCGCCGACCGGTCTTACGGGATCCACGTGGCGCAGCTGGCGGGGGTCCCCGACGAGGTGTGCCGACGCGCCGAACAGGTGCTGGCAAACATCGAGCGACATGAGCTCAACGTCGCCGGTGATCCGGTGATGCAGAGCCCCGCCGACGCCACCGCCGATCGGATCAGCCAGCTCGATCTCTTCCGCTCTCCGATGGAAGAGGCAGTCGATCTTCTGCGCCGCCTCGACCCCGAGGGCACGACCCCCCTCGACGCCCTGAATCTCCTCGCCGACCTCCGTGCTAAGGTCCTCGGTGATAACTGAAGATATGAATTGCGAATGCATGCCCCTGGTTGTCGGTCTTCCCGGCACCACCCTCGGCACCGAAGAGAAGGTCATTCTCGAGCGGGTCCAGCCCGCGGGGGTGATCCTCTTCTCCCGCAATATCTCGACTCCCGAACAGGTGAGGGAGCTGGTCGGCACCATCCGGGAACTCGAGCCGCGGCCGTTCGTCACCGTGGATCTCGAGGGCGGCATGGTCAACCGGCTGTCAGTGTTGTGGGGCGAGCTGCCGTCGCCGGCAACGGCCGGCGCCGCAGGACGTCGCGCGGTGCGCTCTCTGGGAGAAGCGGCCGGCGCCGCCTGCAGGAACCTCGGCATCCACCTCAACCTGGCTCCTGTTGTCGATCTCGACTGTCCGGACGGCTGTCTCGGCGTACAGGGGCGCTGTTTTTCGGAGGACCCCGAGCGGGTCGCCATCCTCGCCCGCGTTTTTAACAAGGGGTTGGCCGAGTGGGGTGTGTCGGGCTGCACCAAGCACTTCCCAGGTCTCGGCCCGGTGCCGGCCGACACCCATGAAGAGCTTCCCGTCCTTGAGTTGGAAGAGGCGGCCCTCGAAAACCACCTGGCAGTCTTCGAGGAGCTGGGCCCCGAGTTTCCGGCGGTCATGGTGGCCCATGCCATCGTTCCCGGTCTTGGCGACGCGAAGCAGCCGGCATCGCTGTCGCGCGCGGTCATCGAACGCGCATCAAAGCTCCCAGGGTCACCGGTGGTTCTTGCCGACGATCTGGAGATGGGCGCTCTGGATGGGGTGGGAGATTTGCCCGAGCGCGTCGTCGCCGCTGTGCATGCCCGCAACCATGGTTTACTGGTGTGCAACGCGTTCGACCGCCTCGACGACATCATGGCCCTTCTCAACGATCTCTCATCGACCGACTCCACCCTCGGCACCCGGCTGACCGAGATGTCGGCTCGCATGGGAACCCTCCGTCGAGACCTGTTGCAGCGAGCCGCCGCCGTGCCCGCCCCAGACGACGCCACTGTCGCCCAGCTCTGGCAACAAGCCCGCCGCGAAGCGGGCTAGCGCCGCTTCGCGGCGGATTAGGAATTCTGAATTAGGAATTAGGAATGCCGCCCAGACCACCCGGCGCGACGATGGACGGACGGGTGGAAATTCCTAATTCCTCATTCCTAATTCCTAATTCTTTTGTCACAATGTCTCCATGACCGAATCGCGCGCCGCTGTTCTGTTGTCTGGTGGTCTGGATTCGACGACGGTGCTGGCCATCGCCCGGGCGGAAGGGCTTGAGTGCCACTGTCTGACGGTGGACTACGGTCAGCGCCACCGGGTGGAGCTCGAAGCAGCCCGCAGAGTAGCGGATGCCCTCGGAGCCGCATCCCACCGCATCATCACCCTCGATCTGAGAGCTATCGGCGGGTCGGCGCTGACCGACGACATCGAGGTCCCCAAGGACCAGGATCCGGAGTTCGGCGAGGTACCGGTCACCTACGTGCCCGCCCGCAACACCGTACTGCTCTCGCTTCTCCTCGGCCTCGCCGAGGTGATTGGCGCCGACCAGCTCTTTATCGGCGCCAACGCGGTCGACTACTCCGGCTACCCGGACTGTCGTCCGGCCTTCCTTCAGGCTTTCGAGAACCTGGCCTCACTGGCAACCGTCGCCGGCGCCGAGCACGGCGTGCGGTTCAGGGTCCGCGCGCCACTCCTCGAGCTGACCAAGGCGGAAATCATCCGCCGCGGCCTGGATCTTGGCGTCGACTACGGCCTCACATGGTCGTGCTACGACCCGACCCACGACGGTTTCCCCTGTGGGCGCTGCGACTCGTGCACCTTGCGCCGGCGGGGATTCGAGGAATTGGGTGAACAGGACCCCGTCCGTCACGATTTCTAATCAAATTACAACCTTTTGATTTTCAATAGCTTAGAGGAATTTCAAGCTTCCCTATTGACAAACTACCTAGGTAGTATTACCTTGGTAGTCGTTGTCGACAAGGAGGAATGATGGGCAAGCACACACTCGGAGA